>JBPCSR010000227.1:0-9423 GCA_051006935.1 Gaiellales bacterium | reverse complement strand
GCTGACGGTCTTCTCGGTCGGCTACATCGAGATGGCCAAGAAGGTCAGCTCGGCCGGCGGCTTCTACTCGTTCGTCTCGCACGGCTTCGGCAACATCGTCGGCATGGGCACCGCCCTCCTGATGGCGGGCGCGTACCTCGTCTTCGCATCGGCGGTGACGGGCGTCACGTCCTACTTCGCCGTATCGACCATCAGTGAATGGTTCGGCGTGGAGATCCCCGTCTGGGTGTTCCTGTTCGGCACGATCATCCTGATGTCGATGCTGACGTTCTTCCACATCGAGATCACTGCGCGGATCCTCGGCATCGCCCTGATCTGCGAGTTCATCGCGCTGATCATCTTCGGCGCGCTGACGCTGATCCACGGCACGGGACCGTCGGGCCTCGCGCTCGACTCGCTCAACCCGGGCGCGATGTTCGACAGCGGCAACAACCTCGCGATCCTCGGCGCCGGCGCGACCGGCATCGGCCTGTTCGCGGCGTTCTGGTCGTGGACCGGCTTCGAGATGGCCCCGAACTACGCCGAGGAGGCGAAGGAGCCGAAGAAGGTCATGGCCCCCGCCATGTACACGGCCGTGCTCGGCCTCGGCGCCGTGTTCGTGTTCGTCACGTGGATCTACGTGGTCGGCGCCGGCAAGCAGGGCGCGATCGATCTCGTCTACGCGCAGTTCGAGGGCAAGATCGGCTCGGCGTACTACCCGCTCACCGACCAGGCCCTGACGATCGGCGGCAAGCACCCGCTCACGTGGGTGTTCGAGCTGCTGATCGTGACCGGCTCGTTCGCGTGCCAGTCGGCGTTCTTCAACACGGCCTGCCGCTACGTGTTCTCGATGGGCCGCGAGGGCGTGCTCCCGAGCGCGCTCGGCCGGACGCACCCGAAGCACAAGTCGACGCACGTGGCCGGCATCGCCTGCGGTCTGTTCGTGTTCATCTACGTCGGCGCGTTCTTCCTGTACGACTCGACGGCGCTCGGCGCGCTGACGAAGCTCGGCACGTGGAGCCCGCTGCTCGGCGTGTCGGCGATCCTCGCGATCCAGTCGATCGTGTCCATCGCGATCATCGTGTACTTCGCGCGGATCAAGGAGCTGCACTGGCTGAAGACGGTGATCTGCCCGATCCTCGCCTTCGTCACGCAGGCCTACGCGGTCTACCTGCTGGAGTCGAACCGCGAGACGCTCGCGGCGGCGACCTCGATCCCGTTCATCACGTACCTGTGGCTCTGGCCGCTGATCGTGTTCGCAATCGGCGTGGTCATCGCGCTGGTGCTGCGCTCGACGAACCCGACGAAGTACGCCGGCATCGGCCGCTACATGCACGAGGACGTGCCGGCGTCCTCCTAGCCGTCCCCTCCGTGGAACCGGGCCGTCGGCCGTGGGGCGCATGCCCCCCGGCCGGCGGCCCTCGGCGTTTCGCGGCGCACTCGCCACGAGTAGGATCCCGCCCATGAGCGCAGCCGAAGCCGTCGACCTCGTCACCCCCGAGCGCTGGGAGGAGCGGATCCCGCACGACGACTTCGCGGTCCTGCGCCGCGAGTCGCCGGTGCACTGGCACGAGGAGTCGGCTCCGAACCACGGGTTCTGGGCGATCACGCGACATGAGGACGTCGTCTTCGTCTCGAAGAACCCGAAGGTGTTCTCGAGCGGCATGGGCCTGACGATGCTCGAGGAGGTCGAGCCCGACTCGATCGAGAAGCGCCGCAGCCTGATCGACTCCGACGCGCCGCTGCACAACCACCTGCGCCGCGTCGTCTCGCCGCTCTTCACGCCGAAGGCCATCGCCGAGCACGAGGCGTTCGCGCGCGCGACCGCGGGCCGCCTGCTCGACGCGGCCGTCCCGCGCGGCTCGTTCGACTGGGTGCTCGACGTCGCCGAACCGCTGCCGATCACGGTGCTGCTCAACATCCTCGGCGTCCCGAGCGAGGACGCCGACCAGATGATCACGCTCTCGAACCAGATGATCGCGATCGACGATCCGGACTACGCGCCGGACTACGACAGCCTGCCGCCCGGCGTCGATCCGAAGGATCTGCCCTTCGGCAGCCCGGCCTCGTACCACGTGTTCGAGTACGGCCGGCGGATCGGCGAGGAGCGCCGCGCCAGCCCGACCGACGATCTCGTGTCGCGCCTCATCCACTCGGAGGTCGACGGCGACAGCCTCACCGAGCTCGAGTACTGCAACATGTTCCAGATCCTGATCCTGGCCGGCAACGAGACGACGCGCACGACGCTGACGCACGGGATGAAGGCCTTCATCGACAACCCCGACCAGTGGGAGCTGCTGCGCGAGCGCCCCGAGCTGATGGACGGCGCAGTCGAGGAGATCATCCGCTGGGCGACGCCCGTGCTCTACATGCGCCGCACGGCGACGGAGGACACGGAGCTCCGCGGCCAGCGGATCGCGGCGGGCGACAAGGTCGTCATGTGGTACATGAGCGCGAACTACGACGAGGACGTCTTCGACGATCCGCACCGCTTCGACATCACGCGCGACCCGAATCCGCACCTCGGCTTCGGCGGCGGCGGCCCGCACTTCTGCCTCGGCGCGTGGCTCGCGCGACTGCAGATCCGGATCATGTTCGAGGAGTGCCTGGCGCGCGGCCTGCGGCTTGAGTCCGACGGCGAGGCGCGGCGCGTGCGCTCGAACTTCGTGAACGGCGTCAAGTCGATGCCGGTCCGCGTCGCCGGCTAGGCGGGTCGCGTCAGGCGACGAGCGCGCGCAGGGCGCCGTCGCCCGTGGCGTCGGCGACCATCGCCACGTAGGCGCGCTCGCGCGCGGTGAGCTCGGGCGAGTCGATCGCGTCGTGGCGCGCGGCGTCGGCGGCGAAGCGCGCCGCCGCGTCGGGCAGCGGGTCGTGCCCGTCGAGGCGGAACTGCACGGGCGCGAGCGGTCCGAACAGCAGCGCGCGCGCCAGCTCGGGGCGCTTCGCGAGGTCGGGCTCGACGCCGGCCTCGCGCGCGAACATCACCGCGGCGAGGTTCATGCGCGTCTTCTGCGACTGGCCGCGGCGCGCGCGGTAGCCGTCGATGAAGTCGCGCATCGCCGCCTCGTCGGGACCGGCGATCGCGCCGCTCCACGTGTACGCCACCCAGCGCGCCTGCTGCTCGATCGGCACGAGGTAGCCGCCGGACTGGTCCCACATGCCGAGGAAGGCGAGCCCCGGCAGATCGGGCGTGAACGTGTGCTTGTAGAGGTCCATGTGGAGGTCGTCGATGTCGATCGCCGTGCGGATCTCCTCGTCGAGGAACGGCAGGTCGAGCGTGAAGCCGGTGCCGAAGAGGATCCCGTCGAACTCGTCCTCCGTGCCGTCGGGGAAGCGCACCGTCTGCCCGTCGATCTCGCGCATCCACGGCTTGACGGAGATGCGCCCCTCGGCGACGAGCGGGAGGTGGTGCTGGCTGAGCGTGACGCCCGCCTTGAAGAAGTCGTCGTCGGCCGGCGGTGCGCCGTACTGCTGGGGGGTGCCGCCCGCCTCGACCACGATCTCCTTGAGCTGGCGGCCCACCTCCTCGGGCGGCAGGGCATCGGCGGCGAGCACGCCGTAGCGGTTGAAGATGATGTGATCGGACGGCACGCCCTGCGCGAGCTTCGGCAGCACGTAGCGCTGGCGCCGCTGCGTGACGATCACGCGCGCGGCGCCGAGCATCGCCAGGTCGCTGGCGATCTCGAGGGCGCTCACGGCGCACCCGCCGACCAGCACGCGCTTGCCGCGGTAGCGCTCGGGGTCGCCGTAGTCGAACGTGGAGAGCACGCCCTCCGACCCGCTGAACGTCTCGGCGCCGGGCACGTGCGGGATCTGCGGGTGGTTGAACCGGCCCGAGGCGACGGCGAGGCAGTCGAAGGTCTCGACGCCGCCGGCGGTCTCGATCGTCCAGCGCCCGTCCTCGGCGCGCGCCACGCGTGTCACCGGCGTGTCGAAGCGGATGCGCTCGTAGACGCCGAACGTACGCGCGTACCGCTCGAGGTAGTCGCGCAGCTCCTGGTTGGTCGGGTAGACCGGCCCGTCAGCGGGCGGCAGGTCGCTGAAGGCCGTGAGCGTCCGGCTCGTGTTCGTGCAGAGCGACGGCCACACGCCGCTGATCGCCGGGTTGCCGCTCCACTGGCCGCCGAGGCCGCCGGTCCCCTCGAAGAGCGTTGGCTCGAGCCCCTCGGAGAGGCAGAAGCGCGCGAGGGCGATCCCGGCGGCGCCCGCGCCGACGATGCCGACGGTCGTCATGCGCGGATCGTAGGGCGCGCGTCAGCGTGCGGCAATCGCGAGCGCCCGCACGACGTCACCGGCCGGCGGCAGATCGGCGATCGCGCCGACGCCGCGCCCGGCGTACAGACAGGCGTCGTCGATGTCGCCGCCGTCGCCGACGAGCGGCGGGGCGTCGTCGTAGCGGGGCAGCGCACCGCCGCCGGCCAGGCGCACCACCTCGTCGCCCTCGCCCGGCCGGCTGCCGGGCCAGGGACAGCCCGCCGCCTCCCAGCGGTCGAGCGTGGCGTTGCGCAGCACGCGGTGCGGCCCGAACGGCCACGTGCCGTCGAAGGCGAGCGTGAGCGCCGCCGCATCCGCCTCGGCGGCGCAGAGGAGCTCCTTGTAGCGCGGGTGCGCGCGGCTCTCGGCGGTGGCGACAAAGCGCGTGCCGAGCATCGCGCCGGCCGCCCCGCGGTCGAGCACGGCGCGCACGTCGTCGGCCGTCGCGAGGCCACCCGCCGCGACCAGCGGCACGCCGTTCGCGGCCTCGTGCACCGCGTCGAGGAGGCGCGCCAGCGGCTGCGTGGACTGCACGTGCCCGCCGGCCTCGACGCCCTGGGCGATCATCAGGTCGGTGCCGTCCGCGAGCGCCGCGGGCACGGCCGAGGCGGTGCCCACCTGCACGCCCACGCGCGCCCCGGCGGCGTGGCAGCGCGCCACGCGCTCGGCGCCCGGCTGCCCCCACGAGAACGTGACCACCTCGACGCCGGCCGCGAGCAGCGCGTCGAGCTGCTCGTCGATCGGGAAGCGCAGGACGAGGTTGCCGCCCATGACGCCGTCGGCGAGGCCACGCGCGGCGGCGACTGCCGCCCCGATCTCAGCGGGCTCCGACCACGTGCACGCGAACAGGCCGAGCCCGCCCGCCGCCGCCACGGCCGCGACGAGCTCCGGTCCGGCGCAGGCGCCGATCGGCGCCTGGACGATCGGGCGCTGCAGGCCGGGCACTCCCAGCAGGCCATCGGCCACGGACGCGTCTACTCCGCGTCGTCGACGATCGAGATCGCGCCCGTCGGGCACGAGTCGCACAGGTTGCGGGCGACGTCGAAGTCGACGGCCACGCCGGTGGGGTGCGAGACGCCGTCGTCGCCGAGCTCGACGGCCTCCTCGGCGATCTCCTCGCACTTGCCGATCCCCACGCAGGTCTCGGGGTCGATGACGATGTGGACCTTCATCTCGGGGCTCCTTCCGCCTACGGGATCACGGTATCAGCACGAGTCGGCCGTCGACATCCCCGGCCTTGATGCGCCGGTGCGCGTCGGCGGCGGCGGCGAGCGGCAGCCGCTCGACGCTGTAGCGCAGGTCGCCGCGCTGGGAGATCCGGATGACGTCGGCGAGGTCCTCGCGCGACCCCCACATCGACTGCGTCCACCACGTCTCGTGCGGGATCAGCGAGAAGCCGAAGGGGACGCTGCCGCCGTACGCGCCGACGTTCACGACGAGTCCGCCGCGGCGGATGATGCGGTTCGCGACGGCGAGCGTGGCGTCCGCGCCGACGTAGTCGAAGACGACGTCCATCGGCCCCTCGAGCTCGTCGGTGTCGCAGGCCTCGTGGGCGCCGAGCTCGAGCGCGCGAGCACGCTTGGCCTCGCTTGTGTCGGCGACGATCAGGTGCGCGTCGGTCATCGCCCGCAGGTACTGGACGCCGAACTGGCCGAGTCCGCCGGCGCCGATCAGCACGACCTTCGCGCCGGCCGGCATCCAGTCGAGCGCCTTGCGCGTGGCGCGATACGGCGTGAGCGACGAGCAGCCGAACGTCGCGGCGAACGCCGGGTCGAGGTCGCCGATCGGGAACAGGTACTTCGGGTGCGGCACCTGCACGTACTCGGCGTAGCCGCCGTCGTGCACGAGACCCGCCTCGGCGACGTGGTCGCAGAGCTGCTCCTCGGTGGCGTCGCAGTAGCGGCAGTGCCCGCAGCCCCACGGCGGGTAGACGACGGCGAGGCCGTCGGGCGTCTCGACGGTGATCTCGTGCCCCATCACGAGCGGCGTGGGCAGCTTCGGCCAGCGCCCCTCGACGACGTGGACGTCGGAATGGCATACGCCGGCAGCGACGACCTTGAGCAGCTGCGCGTCGGGGCCCATCAGCTCCGTCGGCAGCGGACGCTCCTCGACGACGAGGTCGGCGTTGAACGCGGGCAGGACGACGGCGCGGTAGGTGCCGCCCATCACGCGCGTCCGTCGGCGATGCGGCCGAGGCCGGCCTGGAGGCGCGCCGTGCCGCGCACGTGCGTCTCCATCAGCGTGCGCGCCCGCGCGGGCTTGCGCGCGGCGATCGCCCGGACGATCTCGCCGTGCTCGCGGTCGGCGATCGCCAGCACCTCGGCGGTCGTCGGGAGGAAGCGCGAGATGCGGTACGCCTCGGCCCGCAGCTCGGCGATGCGCGAGACGAGCCGCGGCGAGCCCGAGGCGTCGCCGATCACGAGGTGCAGGAGCGCGTCGCGCTCCGACCACGCGTCGAACGGCTGGAGGCCGATCATGCCCTCGACGATCGACTCGAGCAGCGCGCACTGCTCGGCCGTGGCGCGCTCCGCGGCGAGCGCGGCCGCGCCGCCCTCGACGACGGCGCGCTCCGTGGCGAGGTCCTCGAGGGACATCGCGTCGGGCGCCGCCGTCTCGGGCAGGAGCTCCGGCGCGGCGCCCTCGGTGATGAACGTGCCGCCGCCGCGGCCGCGGCGCGTCTCGATCAGACCCGCGCTGCGCAGCACGACGAGCGCGCTGCGCAGCGACACGGCGGAGATCCCGAGCGCCGAGGCCAGCTGCGTCTCGGACGGGAGCCGGTCCCCGGGCTTGAGCAGGCCGAGGCCGATCGCCTCGCCGAGGCGGGCGACGGTCTCGGCGACCGCGCCCGCCCCGCGCACCGGCGTGAAGACGGTGCGCTGGACGAGCCGGTCGACGGTCTCGCGTTCGGTCTCAGGGGCGACGCCGCTCACGCGTCGTCGTCGGCCTCGACGGACGCGTCCTCGATCATCTCCTCGAGCTCGTAGCTGTCGTGGGCCTCCGCCATATGGGCGTTGACCTGCTCGATCAGCTCCTCCATCGAGTCGGCGCGGATCTCCGTCTCGCACGCGTGCTCGTTGCACGTCCACTTGCGCGCCATGATCAGCCCGCCTCGACGCCGATCACGAAGTCCAGGTCCGGATCGAGGATGTCGTCGATCAGCGTCTGGTCCGGCGTGATGTTGAGCTCGCGGCAGCGGTTCTTGTAGTGGCGCACCTTCTGCAGCTGGTACTTCTGGAGATCGAGCTCCGGCACAAAGCGCTGGTACTCGAGCATGCCGACCGCGTTGCCGCGGTAGAGGTTGATCGCGTCGTGCACGACCTGCTCGAGCTCGGGGCGCTTCTCGATCAGCTCGCGGCAGGCCGCGGTGCCGAACGTGATGTGGCGCCCCTCGTCGGCGACGATCTGCTTGAAGCCGTGGCGCAGCGTGCCGAGCTTGCCCCAGATGTCGCACGTGTCGATGACGATCTCGTACGACGGCATCGTCAGGACGCCCTCGACCCAGATGTTGTACAGCGTCGAGAAGCGGACGAAGCCCTCCTCGACGGCCTTCAGATCGCCCGCGTGGCACGCGTCGATCAGCTGGTGGCCGAAGTACGGCAGGCCCTCGTAGACCGGCTCGCCGGTGGTGTAGCGGCCGGACGGGTCGACGGTCTTCTCGCGGTCGATCCAGTACTCGCGGAGCTCGTCGACGTCGACGGCGCCGACGACCTTTTCGTGCCACATGGCGAAGAACTGCGAGTGGCGGGCCTCCTCCATCATGAAGCTCGACAGGAACATGGTCCAGTCGAACTTGCCGAGGACGTGCGACGCGTAGATCATCGGCAGCGTCTCGTCGGTGACCTCCTGCTCGCCGCCGAGGAAGCGGACCGTGATCAGGACGATGCCGCGCTGCTGCTCGGGCGTGAGCTCCTTGAAGTCGCGCGCGTCGGCCTCGTAGTCGAACTCGCCCGGGTCCCAGAACTTCCGCATCGCCTTCTCGTACTTGCGGTAGATGGATCCGGCCATCATGTCGCGGCTGAAGCGCAGTCGCGACTCGAGCGTGCGCTCGGGCTGTTCCTCGATTGTCGCCATGGATTCCCTCTCCTCGACAGGTAGAACGTTGAAATCAGAGGTTATGGTAATCGGTGGCGCGGCGGAGTCAAGGCGCACCCCTGCCTCACGGCCGTAGACTCCCGGCGTGAGCACCGGCGACCGCACTAAGCACTGGCCCGCAATCGAGAAGAAGCACGGCGAGCCGATCGACCACTGGCTCGCCCTCATGCAGACCGTCTCGGACCGCAAGTATGACGAGCAGATCGCCTTCCTGCGCGACAACCACGGCTTCAGCCAGGCGCACGCCAACGCCGTCGTCATGTACAGCCGCGGGTCGACGAGCGCGAAGCGCTTCGACACCGTCGACGGCTTCCTCGCCACGCTCGACCCCGCCGCGCAGAAGACCGTGCAGCAGATCCTCGCCGTGATCCGCAAGGCGCATCCGGAGGCCGAGACGGTGATCGCGTGGAACCAGCCGATGGTGAAGATCGACGGCGACTACGTGTTCGGCGTGATGGCCACGAAGCACCACCTGCTGATCGCGCCGTGGGGCACGCGCGCCCTCGCCGCGTGCGCGCCGCTCCTCGAGGGCTACGCGGTGAACAAGAAGACGATCCGCGTACCGCTCGACTGGGAGGTCGACGCGACGCTCGTCGCCGCGCTGATCGACGCGCGCCTCGCCGAGCTGCGCGGATAGGCCGGACCGTCCGCGCGCGCCGACGTATCATCTTCAGGCCGCCCCCGTAGCTCAGGGGATAGAGCATCGGTTTCCTAAACCTTGCGCCGCATGCTCGCGTCTAACGAGCTGGCGAAATAGGCTATGGCGCCCTTGTCAGGCCCATGCTTACCCGATTCCGACGGTCCTTTCGCGGCCGGAAGTTAGCTTTGATGAAGCTCGACGCCTACGGACTTCTCGAAACGAGAGCTGTACTTCCCGTCAGTTACGAAGGTAGATACGCGCCGACAATTGTCTCCAACCAAACGGGCGCTATCAGCATTGAACTCCTGCAGCTCGAGAGCGCTACCACTGCATCCTCTCCGGACTCGAGAACAAGGATTCCGGTCGATGATGAGACACTGGCGGAGATGAGACCCCGGGGTGAGCGGCAAGGATTATCGCGGCGGTTCCGCCTCGAATTACCGACCACAAAGTCGAGC
>JBPCSR010000226.1:0-15864 GCA_051006935.1 Gaiellales bacterium | reverse complement strand
GCGCGCGCAGCCGGAAGCCCTCGGCGACGACCGGGTCCTCCGCGAGCGCATCGAGCACGGCGACGTACCGATCAGCCGGGGTCGCCGTCGAGCAGCACACTCCGAGGCGCTCGCGCAGCATGACCGCGGAGTCCTCGATGACCGCCGCGAAGAGCGCCTGCTTCGTCGGAAAGAGCTTGTACACCAGCGGCTCCGAGCAGCCGGCGGCGTGCGCGATGCGCGCCGTCGAGGCGCCGTGGAAGCCGGATCGCGCGAAGATCGAGCGCGCGGCGTCGAGGATCGCCGCCCGGCGGTCGGCAGCGGTCAGACGGGTGCGGGAGGCAACGGGCACTCCCGCATGGTGAGTGATGACTCACTCACCGTCAAGCGGCTGCTCGTCCGCCGTGGCCTCGCGCTTGCGCCGCTTGCTGCCCTCGTTCTGCGACGCGATCGCGATGATGCCGGCCGCGGGCACGGCCCAGAAGACGCCGTAGAGGCCGCCGCGGAAGGCGGGCTGGTTGAGCAGCGTCCAGTGGATGACCGCGATCAGCACGGCCATCACCGGCAGGGCGATCACGAACTGCTTGCCGATCTCCAGATCCTCCCACCGGTGCCGGAGGCTCGGCCGCTGCGCGTCATCCGCCATATCGGCAGGATACGGCCTCCACGCTGGTAGCGTTCCGCCACCGGCATCGCGAAGGAGCACGCTGTGGGACGCACGACCTACGAGAAGATCTGGGACTCCCATGTGATCGACGGCGACCTGCTGTTCATCGACCTCCACCTGATCCACGAGGTCACCACGCCGCAGGCCTTCGAGAGCATGCGGCTCGCCGGGCGCGGCGTCCGCCGCCCCGACCGCACGCTCGCCACGGCCGACCACAACACGCCGACGAGCCCGCTCGCCGACGGCATCAGCGACCCGATCTCCAAGCAGCAGCTCGACACGCTGACGGCGAACGTCGAGGAGCACGGCCTCGTCTTCTACCCCTGGGGGCACCGGCGCCAGGGCATCGTCCACGTGATCGGCCCCGAGCTCGGCGTCACGCAGCCGGGCATGACGATCGTCTGCGGCGACTCGCACACGGCCACCCACGGCGCCTTCGGCGCGCTCGCCTTCGGCATCGGCACGAGCGAGGTCGAGCACGTGCTCTGCACGCAGACGCTGCCGCAGAAGCAGGCGAAGAAGATGCTCGTGCGCTTCGAGGGCGAGGCCGGCCGCGGCATCGTCGCCAAGGACTACATCCTCGGCCTGATCGGCCAGATCACCGCCGCCGGCGGCCAGGGCTACGTGCTCGAGTACGCCGGCCCCGCGATCGACGCGCTCTCGATGGAGGGCCGCATGACGATCTGCAACATGTCGATCGAGGCGGGCGCCCGCGCCGGCTACTGCGCGCCCGACGACACCACGTTCGCGTACCTCGAGGGCAAGGCCGGTGTGCCCGCCGACTTCGACGCCGCCGTCGCCGAGTGGCGCGAGCTCCGCTCCGACGCCGACGCGGAGTACGACCGCGTCGAGATCGTCGACGTCGCCGCGCTGGCGCCGCAGGTCTCGTGGGGCACGAACCCCGGCCAGGTCGCCCCGATCACGGGCACCGTGCCGGAGCCGACGACGCCCGACGAGGAGCGCGCGCTGGCCTACATGGACCTCAAGGCCGGCCAGCCGCTGCAGGAGGTCAAGATCGACCGCGTCTTCCTCGGCTCCTGCACCAACAGCCGCATCGAGGACATGCGCGCCGCCGCGCGCATCGTCGAGGGCAAGAAGGTCGCGCCGCACGTCAGCGCGATGGTCGTGCCCGGCTCGATGATGGTCAAGGCGCAGGCCGAGCAGGAGGGGCTCGACCGGATCTTCATCGACGCCGGCTTCGACTGGCGCCCGAACGCGGGCTGCTCGATGTGCCTCGGCATGAACCCCGACATCCTCAAGCCGGGCGAGCGCTGCGCGTCGACCTCGAACCGCAACTTCGAGGGCCGCCAGGGCACCGGCGGCCGCACGCACCTGATGAGCCCCGAGATGGCCGCCGCCGCCGCGGTGGCCGGCCACCTCACCGACGTCCGCGAGTGGGAGTAGTCACATGGAGCCGTTCACCACCGTCACCGGCACGACCGCGCCGCTCGACCGGGCCAACGTCGACACCGACCAGATCATGCCCAAGGAGTTCCTCAAGCGGATCGAGCGCACGGGCTTCGGGCAGTTCGTCTTCCACAACTGGCGCCAGGAGGAGGATGACTTCATCCTCGAGCGCCCCGCGTTCCGCGACGCGCCGATCCTCGTGGCCGGCCCGAACTTCGGCTCGGGCTCCTCGCGCGAGCACGCGCCCTGGGGCCTGCAGGACTGGGGCTACAAGGTCGTGATCGCGCCGAGCTTCGCCGACATCTTCCGCTCGAACTGCGGCAAGATCGGACTGCTTACGGTCGAGCTCGACGAGGCCGACGTGCGCGAGCTGCTCGACGGCGCGCCCGCCGAGATCAGCGTCAGCCTCGAGGACCGCACGGTCACGATGCCGGACGGCCGCGTCGTCGCGTTCGAGATCGACGAGAAGGTGCGCGAGAACCTGATCAACGGCTGGGACGACATCGCCCTGACCCTGCTGCGCGAGGACAAGATCGCGGAGTACGAGCGCACGCGCGAGCGCCAGGGCCCGAGCACGCTCTCGCTCGGCTGAGCCTCAGGGGCGGTAGGCCAGGTACATGCGCTGGCCGGCGATGTGGTCGGCGACGTAGCCCGCGTCGTGCCACACGCCCCAGATGAAGCTCGAGCCGCGGCGCGACAGCCACGGCAGGCCGAGGAAGTAGACGCCCGGCTCGGTCGAGACGCCGCGACGGTGCGCCGGCCGACCCTGCTCGTCGAAGGCATCGACCTCGAGCCAGCCGAAGTCGGTGCGGAAGCCCGTCGCCCAGAGGATCGTGGACACGCCCGCGGCGGCGAGGTCGAGCTCGAGCACCGGATGCACGACGTCCGCCGGCAGCGGACCGAGATCGCGCGCTGCCGGCTCCTCCGGCAGGTCGAGGCCGTTGCGCTCGGCGAAGGCGTCGGCCTGGTCGAGCAGATCGAGGTAGAAGCGATCGCCCTCGGCGATGCTCGCCGGGAGGTCGTCCGCGAAGCGGAGCACCCCGTCGGCGTACGAGGCGGCACGGCCGTGGAGGCGGATGCCCTCGGCGGCGAGCACGCGGAAGTCGATCGTGCGACCGCCGTACGCGCCGCTGAAGGCGATCGTCACGTGCTCGGCGCCCGCGGGCGGCGTCGTCAGGTCCCAGTGGCCCAGCACGCCGAGCCACCAGACGAAGTCGCGGTCGCGGTACCGGCGCGGCGGACGCGTGTGCGGCCCGATCGCCATGCGCACGTCGCGGCCGGCGCGGTTCAGCTCGTCGGCGATCTGCACGCCGGAGGCGCCGCCGCCGACGACGAGCACGCCGCCGTCGGGCAGCTGCTCGGGGTTGCGGTACGCCGACGAGTGGAGCTGCAGCACCGGCGCGTCGACGGGCACGATCGGCGGGATCACCGGCACCTGGAACGGGCCCGTCGCAGCGACGACGTGGTCGCAGTCGATCGGACCGGCGGACGTCTCGGCGCGGAAGCCCCGGCGGTCGCCGTGGCGACGCACCGACGTGACCTCCACGCCTTCGCGGATCGGGGCGTCGATCATCCGCGCGTACTCGGCGAAGTAGTCGGCCACGCGCTCCTTGCCCGGGAAGTCGTCGGGCGGGACGTCGGCGAACGCGAGCTGCGGGAAGCGGTCGTGCCACGCCGGGCCGTTGGCGACGAGCGAGTCCCAGCGCGCGGAGCGCCACGCCTCGGCGACGCGGTCGCGCTCGCACACGACGTGCTCGACGCCGATGCGGCGCAGGTGCTCGCTCATCGCGATGCCCGCGTGCCCGCCGCCGACGACGAGGACCGCGGTGGTCTCGACGGCGTCGCCCATGCTCAGCCCAGCTTGGCGGTGTCGAAGTACTCGGTGAAGCGGACGATCCTCCCGTCGCGCAGCTCGGCGACCATCACGAGGTCGAAGTCGGTGCGCGCACCCTCGAGATCGGCCGACAGGAACTGCCCTTCCGCGAGCGCGACGTCGCCGACGACACCGAGGTTCGTGATCGGCACCTGGATCTCCGAGCACTCGGCGAACGCCGCGGCGCACGCCGCGCGCACGGCGTCGGGTCCGACGGGGACCTCGCCGAACAGCGGACCCTCGTAGCGGCCGTCGGGTGCGAACAGCGCGGCGATCGCATCCGGATCGCCGTGCTCCCAGCCCGCGCAGAGCGCGCGCATCGCCTCATCGGGGTTCATCGGTCCATCGCCTCCTGCGCCGGGTGATCTGCGGGAATGCTGCCATGTCTCACGTGCTCCCGACGGCTCGCGGGTGGACGGCTAGACGTTGAAGCGCACGTTCAGGACGTCGCCGTCCTGCACGATGTAGTCCTTGCCCTCGACGCGCAGCTTGCCGAGCTTCGTCGCCTCGGCGCGCGAGCCGGCCTCGACGAGGTCGCTCCAGTTGATCACCTCGGCGCGAATGAAGCCGCGCGCGATGTCGGTGTGGATCTTGCCGCCCGCCTCGACCGCGTTCGAGCCCTTGCGGATCGTCCACGCCCAGACGTCCTTGGGACCGGCGGTGAAGAACGTGATCAGGTCGAGCATGCGGAACGCCGCAGCGGCGACGCGCGGGGCGCTGGGCTCCTCCTGGCCGATCTCGGCGAGGAACAGCGCGCGCTCCTCCGGATCCTCGATCTCGGCGAGCTCGGCCTCGAAGCGCCCGGCCACGGCCACGACCTCCGCGTCGCCCGCGTAGGCACGCAGCGCGGCGACCGCCTCGGGGTCGCCCGTCTCCGAGGTGTTGGCGACGTACATCATCGGCTTCAGCGTGAGCAGCTCGAGCTGCACCTCGGCGGGCAGCGCGTCGCGGTCGCGGAACGTGCGCGCCGTCGCGCCGCCGTCGAGGTGCGCGGCGAGCGCGGCGAGGAGGTCGGCCTCGGCCTTCGCCTCCTTCTGCCCCACCTGCACCGCGCGCTCGAGGCGCTCGAGGCGCTTGGCGACGAAGATGCCGTCGGCGAAGAGGAGCTCGAGGTCGACGCCCTCGGCGTCGGCCGCCGGGTCGACGCGGCCGTCGACGTGGAAGACCGCGTCGTCCGGGAAGGTGCGCACCACGTGGATCAGCGCGTCGGCGGCGCGCAGCGCCTGCAGGAACTCGCCGCTCAGCCCGCCGTCGCGGCCGGCGCCGCGCTGCAGGCCCGCCACGTCGACCAGCTGGATCGTCGGCGGCACGAGCTTCTGCGAATCCTCGACCGTGGCCAGCGGCGCCATGCGCTCGTCGGGCACCTTGGCGATGCCGGTGTTGACCGACACCTCCGTCGCCGCGTACGGCTGCACCGGCACGGCGGCGCCGGTCAACGCGTTGAAGATGGTCGTCTTGCCGCAGTTCGGCAGACCGATGATCCCGATCTCGAGGCTCGCCACGGCTCGGACGATATCGGCGGTCGGGGGCTACCTGCGCCGACGCGCGGGCAGCACGGCGCGTGCGATGCGCCCCGTCACGGCGCCGAGCGCGTAGCCCGCGGCGACGTCGCTCGGGTGGTGCACGCCGAGGTGCACGCGGCTGTAGGCCATCGCGAGCGCCGCGACGCGCAGCGGGAGACGCGCGGCCGGCACGGCCTGCCCGAGCGCCAGCGCGCCGGCGGCCGACATCGCGGCGTGCGACGACGGGAACGACGACGAGGACGGCGCGTCGATCACCTGCGGGGCGTCGTCGTGCTCCGGGCGCTCGCGGCGGACGAGCTGCTTGACGCCGTAGTTGACGGCGAGCGTCCCCCACACCGCGACGGCGACGGCCACCGCGGGTCGCGGGTCGCGGCGCGCGAGCGCGACGGCGCCGCCGAGCGCGACCCAGCCGACGCCGGAGTTCCCCAGCCGCGAGTAGCCGGCGACGATCCGGTCGCGGTCGGGCCGGCGCAGGCGCGCGGCCGCGACGAGCAGCGCCTCGTCCACGCCGCCGACCGCATCGGCGAGAGGACTAGAAGCCGACGCGCGAGTCCTTCGAATGGACGCGCACCCACGCGACCTGGCTCGCGCGCACGTGCAGCGTGCCGGTGTCGCCCGGCAGCTCGACCACGTCGTCGTCGCCCTTCTCGATCGCCTTCAGCAGCTTCTTCGTCGCCGTCTCGTCGAGCATCGCGCTCGCCGCGCCGCCGCCGGTGAAGCCGATCTCCACGCGCGTGTTCTCCGCCATCAGTGCGAACCCCCTGGTTGGACGAGCTCGAGCAGGACGCCCTGCACGGCCTCGGGATGGATGAATGCGACCTGCAGGCCGAAGAGGCCGGGACGCGGCCGCTCGTCGATCATGTCGACGCCCTCCGCGACCAGTCGCTCGACCTCCGCGGCGATGTCGGCGACCTCGTACGCCACGTGGTGCATGCCCTCGCCGCGCTTGGCGAGGAAGCGCCCGACGGGCGTGTCGTCGGCGAACGGGGCGACGAGCTCGATCATCGGGCCCTCCGGCGTGCGCAGCGCGAGCGCGCGCGTGCCGAGCTCCTCGGAGTCCTGCCCGTGGTCGACGACCGCGCCGATCAGCTGCGCCCAGCGGGCCGCGGCGGCGTCGAGGTCGGCGACGGCGATGCCGAGATGATGGATGCCGATGGCGCCCTGCACGGGGCGGCATCGTATCCGAGCCGGCGTCTAGAGCACGCGCTCGAGGCGCGGGTTCGGCAGCGGGTCGCGACCGACCTTGCCGCCGGGCTCGCCGTCGACGATCACCACGTCGGCGGTGAAGTCGCACGAGCCGCGGATCAGCGCCGAGCCGACGCCGTACGAGTCGACCGGCACGCCGGCCGCCTCGAAGGAGCGGATCTTGTCCGCGTTGAACCCGCCCGAGACGACGATGCGCACCTGGTCGTAGCCCGCCTTGTCGAGCGCGCTGCGGACGTTCCAGACCAGCTGCGGATTCACGCCGCGCGGGTCGAAGCGGCCCATCATGCCCCACAGCGAGCGGTCGACCAGCGTCCCCGACGTGTCGAGGCGCACGCCCCACAGGCGATCGCCGAGCGCGTCGGCCACGCGCACCGCCGTGCCGGGGCAGTCGTTCTCGAAGTCGACGAGGACGACGAGGTTCTGGCCCGGATCGGAGCAGCGGGCGAACGCCTCGGCCGCCTGCACGGTGTCGCCGCCGTACGCGGCGATCAGCCCGTGCGGCACGGTCCCGAGCCCGCGCTCGCCCCACCACGCGGCCTGGGCGTCGGTCGAGACGCCGATCGCGCCGGCGATGTGCGCCGCGTAGCCGTCGCCCGTCTGCACGCGGTAGTGGTCGTGCCGCGCCGGGAAGTACATGATCGGCTTCGGCGCCGCGGCCTGCACGACCTCGCGCACGTTCGTGGCCACGAGGCTGCGCCGCGCGAGACTGCCCAGGTAGACGGTCTCGAGGTGGCAGAAGTGCGCGTAGTCGCCCTCGATCGTCAGCACGCTCTCCCACGGCTCGAGCTCGTCGCCGTCGAACAGCGCGTGCACGACGAGGTCGTCCCAGCCGGACTCCCACGCGCCGTCCTCGCGGACGAGCCCCGCGCACTCCCGCAGGATCGCGATCGCCTCGTCGACGCCGCCGAGCACGCTCGAGCCGCGCTGGAAGACCTGCACGAGCACCCGCGGGCGGTGGTCGTCGCGCACCAGCACCTTCTGGGTGTGGTTGAAGTACGCGTCGGAATACCAGCCGGAGCGGATCTTGTCGATCGGCAGGTCGAACACCTCCGACGGGAGGCGGGTCTTCGTTGCGCGGGGCGGGGCGCTCATCCGATGGCGGGATGGTACATGGCGGGTGGATCCGGAGGTGGCCGCATACTCCCCGCATGGCCGCCGCCACGCACCTCCCCGCCGCCGGCTACACGGCGATGCCGTGGCGCAACGGCGCCGGGACCACGCACGAGATCGCGATCGACGAGACGCCGGGCGACTCGGCCGCGCCGTTCCGCTGGCGCCTGTCGATGGCCGATCTGGCCGACGACGGGCCGTTCTCCGAGATCCCCGACGTCGACCGCGTGCTCGTGCTGCTGGCGGGCGACGACGTGCGGCTGGCGATCGACGGCGCCGCACCGGCCCCGCTCGGCCGCCACGAGGCGATCGCGTTCCCCGGCGACGTCCCGACGAGCCTCACGATGGCGCCGGGCAGCGGGCGCGATCTCAACCTGATGTGGGACCGCACGCGCGCACGGGGCACGGTCGAGGTGGTGGCCGCCGGCGACGAGCGGACCCTCGACGCGCCGGTCGCGTTCGCGATCGCGCTCGGCGGGCCGGCGACCGTCGCGGTCGACGGCGACGCGCACGCGCTCGGCGAGCAGGACGCACTGCGCGTCGACGGCGGCAGGGGCCTCCGCGTCGTCGCGGGCGACGTCTACCTCGCGACGATCCGCTGAATCAGGCGAAGGCGCCGGTGCGGATCGCCTCGGCGACCGCCTCGAACTCGGCGGCCTGCGAGCGGTCGTCGACGAGCGGCGGCGAGAGGGCGCGGATCGTCGCGTAGTGCGCCTCGAGCGCGGGGCCCGAGCGCAGCGGGCGGCGCAGGTCGAAGCCCTGGGCGGCGGCGATCAGCTCGACGGCGACCACGCGGCGCGCGAGCGCGAGCACCTGCAGCGCCTGCAGCCCGGCGGTCGCGCCCATCGAGTTGAAGTCCTCCTGGCCCGCGCTGGTCGGCAGGCTGCCCACGCCGGCCGGGTGCGCGAGCACCGCGCCCTCGGCGACGAGCGCCGCCGCCATGTACTGGGCGATCATCAGGCCCGAGCGCGTGCCCGGCTCGGCGATCAGGAACGCCGGCAGCGCGTAGCGATCGCCGCGACGGCCGTCCATCAGCCGGAAGATGCGACGCTCGGAGAACGCGGCGAGCTCCTGCACGGCGATCGTCAGGAGGTCGAGCGGCAGGGACAGCGGCTGTCCGTGGAAGTTGCCGCCGCTCAGCACGTCGCCGTCCTCGACGAACAGGAGCGGGTTGTCGGTGACGGCGCCGAACTCGGGCTCGATCGCGCGGTCCGCGTACTCCAGCGCCTCGCCGACGGCGCCCAGCACCTGCGGGATGCAGCGCAACGTGTAGGCGTCCTGCACGCGATCGTCGTCGTCGACGTGGCTGGCGCGCATCTCCGAGCCGTCGAGCAGCGCCAGCAGGTGCGCGGCCACGGCCTGCTGGTGCGGGCGGTTGCGCAGCGCGTGCAGGCGCGGATCGAAGGGCGTGGACGAGCCGAGCAGCGCGTCGACGCTCATCGCGGCGGCCACCTGCGCCGCCGCGAAGAGGCGCTCGGCCTCGGTCAGCGCGAGCGCGCCGATCGACGCCATCAGATGCGTGCCGTTGAGCAGCGCGAGGCCCTCCTTCGGCCCGAGCGCGATCGGCTCGACGCCGACGAGGCGCAGCGCGGCGGCGCCGTCGACCGTCTCGCCGGCCGGCGTGGTCGCCTCTCCCTCGCCGATCAGCACGAGCGCGAGGTGCGCGAGCGGGGCGAGGTCGCCGCTGGCGCCGACCGAGCCGCGCGAGGGCACGACCGGCGTGACGCCCGCGTTGAGCAGCGCGATCAGCGACTCGACGATCCCGACGCGGACGCCGGAGTGGCCGCGCGAGAGCGAGGCGGCGAGCAGCACCATCATCCCGCGCGCCACGTCGACCGGCAGCGGCTCGCCGACGCCGACGGCGTGGCTGCGGACGATGTTCACCTGGAGCTCGGACAGCTGGTCATCGGGGATGCGCACCGACTCGAGCGATCCGAAGCCCGTGGTCACGCCGTAGACGGCGCGTCCCTCCCCCGCGACGCGGGCGATCAGCTCTGCGGCCGCGTCGATGCCCGCGCGCGCCGCGGCGCCGAGCTCGACGTCCGCGTCGCCGGCGGCCACCGCGACGACGTCGGCGCGAGTCAGCGCGCCCCCGTCCAGCACGATGCGCGTCCGGCTCATCGCGCCATCATGGCGCACTCGCGACGGCCTGTGCGAAGGAACCGTCGATCTGGCGCGACACGTCGACGGGCGCGCGGAGCCAGCCCGCCGCGGTCGCCGCGGCGTCGATCTGCTCGAGCGTGCGGTCGTAGTACTCGCCTCCCGGCAGGAGCTCGACGGCGTTGCCCGGGACGTCGTAGACCGCGATGCCGTCGAGCTCGGCGGCGACGTCGGCGGGCTCGACGTGGCCCATCGTCGCCACTGTCGCGGCGATCTCGTCGCCGTTGCTGCGCTGCTCCCGGTAGAGGTCCTGCCACGCGCGGACGAACGCGAGGATCCGACCGGGCGTCGTGCGGGCCGTGGCGGCGCGGACGACGAGCGCGCGCGACAGGAGGCCCGGCTGATCGCCCGCCGTGGCGATCGGCGCGACCGCCGACTGCGCCGCCGCGAGATCGTCCGCCTGCACGCCGTCGACCACGGCCGCGTCGGCGGAGCCGTCGGCGAGCAGCGTCCCCGGGCTGCGGCCGCCCGCATGGACGAGCCGCACCTGGGTGATCGGCACCTCCTCGGCCGCGAGCTCGCCGCGCAGCAGCAGCTCGCCGTCGGTGCCGGGGGCGTAGGCCACGCGTTGGCCGACGAGGTCGCCCACGCCGTTGATCGGCGGCGCCGCGACGATCGCTTCCCCCGACGTGGTGGTGGTGAGCAGCAGCACGATGCGGATGTCCGCGCCCTGCGAGGCGAGCTCGAGCGCCTCATCGGAGGCCACGACGGCGGCGTCGGCGGAGCCCGCGCGCAGCGCGACGAGCACGTCGTCCTGCGAGGCCTCGGTGCGGATGCGCATGCTCAGCCCCTCGCGCCCGGCGAACCCGAGCGCGGCCGCCGAGCGGACGAGGTCGAGCGCGAGCGAGGGCTGCCCGATCACGCGGAAGACGCCCGGCTCGACCGGCGTGTCGGCCGGGATCGTCGACGCCGGCACCGTCTCCGTGAGCGGGTCGACGGTGTTGGCGTCGACGGCGCCGCCCGACGAGCCGCAGCCCGCCGCCACGGCGGCCGCGATCACGCAGGCCGCCGCCATCCACCGCGATGCGCTGCGCGTCGTGCCCACCCGCGAATCATGCCGCGCCACGGGCGTTCGCGCTGGGCAGCGGCGTCTGCGGCACACTGTGTCCGTGTCCCGCACGCAGGACTTCTCCCTGACCGCGACGCCCGGGCGCACCCTGCCCACGGCCGTGCGCGGCGAGGGCTGCCGCATCTGGACCGACGACGGGCGGGAGTGGATCGACGCCTGCGGCGGGGCGATGGTGATGAGCCTCGGCCACTGCCACCCCCGGCTCGTCGCCGCGCTCACGGCGCAGGCCGAGCGGCTCACCTTCACCTACCGCTTCTCGTTCTCGAACGAGCCCATGCTGGAGCTGGCGGAGCTGCTGCGCGCGATCGCGCCGATGCCCGACGCGTGGGCGTTCTTCAACTCGTCCGGCTCCGAGTCGGTCGAGTCGGCGATCAACCTCACCGTCCTCCACTGGCAGGAGCTCGGGCGGCCCAGCAAGACGGGGCTCCTGTCGCGCGTGCCGTCGTACCACGGCTCGACGATCGGCGCCCTCGGCCTGTCGGGCACGGCGCGGCGCGATGCCTACGAGGCGCTGCTCGACCCGAACGCCGTCGCCCCCACGCCGGGTGCCGACATCAGCGCGCGGCGCACGCCGGAGGCGGAGCGCGACCACGCGCTGGCGGAGCTCGAGTCGGCGATCCTCGCGCGCGACCCCGACACGCTGGGCGCGGTCTTCCTCGAGCCGATCACCGGCGCCAGCGGCGCGGCGCTGACGCCACCCGACGGCTACCTCGAGGGCGTCCGCGAGCTGTGCACGCGCTACGAGCTCCTGATGATCTGCGACGAGACGATCACGGGCTTCGGGCGCACCGGCACGTGGTTCGCGGTCGAGCACTGGGACGTCCAGCCCGACGTGATCACGTTCGCCAAGGGCGTCACGAGCGGCGTCGTGCCGTTCTCGGGCCTGCTCGCCAGCGCCCCCGTGGCGGAGGTGCTGATGCGGCGCCCCGACGGCTTCCCCGTCGGCCACACGTTCTCGGGCTACCCGCTGGGGTGCGCGGTCGGCGCCGAGGCGATCCGGATCGTGCGCGACGAGGGCCTGCTCGACAACGCCGCGGCGATGGGCGCCCGGCTGCACGCCGGGCTCGCGCGGATCGCCGACGGCCACCCGCACGTCGGCGAGGTGCGCGGCCGCGGCCTGCTGGCCGGAATCGAGCTCGTCGAGGATCGCGCGTCGCTCGCGCCCCGCGTCGGCGCCACGGCGCGGGTCGTCGCCGCGGCCCGCGAGCGGCAGCTGCTCGTGTACGGATGCCCCACCCGGGTAGGCGCGCGCGGGGTCGAGGCTGTCATGCTGGCGCCACCACTGAACATCGGCGAGGATGACGTCGACGTGATCCTCGACCGCCTCGAAGGAGCGATGGGAACCGCATGAGCGAGATGGACGATCCGGCAGCCCTCTACCGCGCAGCCGTCGACGTCGCCCTCACGGGCGACATCGGCATGGCGCCGGACTTCGACCGCCACCTGCAGGAGGAGGTCTGGCGCCTCCTGTGCAACGACCGCGACCGCCTGCTCACCTGGTGCCAGCGGATGGGCATCGTCGTGACCAAGCTGACCACGCGGCAGACGCTCAAGAGCGACAAGCCGATCTTCGAGCTGATCGTCCACGGCGACGACGCCGACACGGTGCGCCAGCTCGCCGGGCGCGACCGCCCGCTGCGCTAGTCCGACGCGCGGCGGAGCCCGGCCGGCGCTCCCGTACCATCCACGCATGGCCCGCCCCGTCGTGATCAAGCTCGGCAGCTCGACGCTGGTCGACGCCCGCGGGCGCCTGCGTCGCAGCCGCCTCGACCGCATCGCCGGCGAGATCGGGACGCTCGCCGCCGACGCGCCGATCTGCGTCGTGTCGTCCGGCGCGATCGCGCTCGGCCTCGGCCGGCTCGGCCGCATCGACCGCCCCGGCACCGTCGCGGAGCTCCAGGCCGCGGCCGCCGTCGGCCAGGCCGTGCTGCAGCAGTCGTGGCAGCGCGCGCTCGGCCGCTCGGGCCGCGCCACGGGCCAGGTGCTGCTGGCGGCCGGCGACTTCGAGCGGCGCGAGACCTACCTGAACGCGCGCCACACGCTCGAGACGCTGCTCGCGTGGGGCGTCACGCCGATCGTCAACGAGAACGACTCGACGGCCACGCAGGAGATCACGTTCGGCGACAACGACTCCCTCGCCGCGCAGGTGGCCGTGCTGATCGGCGCCCGCCTGCTCGTCCTGCTGACGGACCAGGAGGGCCTGTACACGCGCGACCCGCGCCACCCCGACGCGGCCCTCGTCCGCGAGGTGCCCGACGCCTCCGTGCTCGACGGGATCGACACGGCCGCGGCGGGCTCCGGCTGGGGCAGCGGCGGCATGCGCTCGAAGGTGCTGGCCGCCGAGATGGCGCGCGCCGGCGGCGCGGCGTGCGTGATCGCCAACGGCGGGCGCAGCGGCGCGATCGCGGCCGCGGTCGCGGGCGAGTCGATCGGCACGCGCTTCCCCGCGAAGGGCTCCGCGCCGTCGGCCTACAAGCTCTGGCTCCGCCACGCGCTCCCGATGAGCGGCCGCATCGAGGTGGACGGCGGCGCGCGCCGGGCGCTCGAGCGCGACGGCGCCTCCCTCCTGCCGGTCGGCATCAAGGCCGTCAGCGGGCGGTTCGCGGCCGGCGACGGCGTCGAGCTCGTCGACGGCGATGGAGCGGTCTTCGCCCGCGGCATCGCCGAGATGGGCACGGCCGAGCTCAAGCGCCAGCTCGGCCGGCGGGGCGCCGATCCCGCCGTGCACCGCGACCGGCTCGTCCTGCTCTGACCGGCATCGGCGGGCGGACGCGCGTCTGCCGATATCCTTCGCGCCCATGAGCGCAAGCACGCAGAGCGAGATCGCCGTCCGCGGCCGCGCCGCGGCGCGCGCGATCCGCAGCGCCGACACCGATGCGCGCGACGCCGCGCTCGCCGCGATCGCCGCGCGCCTGGAGGCCGACGCGTCCGAGATCCTCGCCGCCAACGCCGAGGACGTCGCCGCGGCCGTGGCCGACGGCACCTCCGCCGCGCTGGTCGACCGCCTCACGCTGGACGACACGCGCCTCGCCGCGCTCGCCCAGGCCGTGCGCGACGTCGCCGCCCTGCCCGACCCGGTCGGGCGCATCATCGACGATCGCCGCCTCCACAACGGACTCGAGCTGAGCAAGGTGCGCGTGCCGATCGGCCGCGTGCTCGTGGTCTACGAAGCGCGGCCGAACGTGACGGTCGACGTCGCCGCGCTGTGCATCAAGTCGGGCAACGTCGCGCTGCTGCGCGGCTCCGCGTCGGCGCGCCACACGAACGCCGCCCTCGGCGCCGCCGTCCGCGCCGGCCTGGCCGATGCGGGCCTGCCCGAGGACGTCGTGATCCCGATCGAGGGGTCGCGCGACGACCTCGGCGAGCTGGTCGGCGACGCGAGCGCCGCCGACATCGTGGTGCCCCGCGGCGGCGAGGCGCTCAAGGACTTCCTCCTCGAGAAGAGCCGCATCCCGGTGCTCGCCGCGGCGGGCGGCATCTGCCACGTGTACCTCGACCGCGACGCCGATCCCGACATGGCCGTCTCGATCACGCTCAACGCGAAGGTCCAGCGGCCGGGCGTGTGCAACGCCGCGGAGACGCTGCTCGTGCACGTCGACCGCGCCGACCTGCTGCCGCCCGTGCTCGGCGCGCTGCGCGACGCCGGCGTGGAGCTACGCGGCGACGCGCGCACCCGCGCCGCGATCGACTTCGAGATCGCCGAGGCCACCGAGGCCGACTGGGACGCCGAGTACCTCGACCTGATCCTCGCCGTGCGCGTCGTCGACGACCTCGACGCGGCGCTCGACCACATCGACCGCCACTCGACGGGCCACTCCGAGGCGATCGTCACCGACTCGCTCGAGACCGCCCGGCGCTTCACCGACGGCGTCGACTCGGCCTGCGTCTACGTGAACGCCTCGACGCGCTTCACCGACGGCGGCGAGTACGGCATGGGCGCCGAGGTCGGCAATTCGACCGCGCGCCTGCACGTGCGCGGCCCGATCGGCCTCGAGGACCTGACGACGACGAAGTACGTCGTCATCGGCACCGGCCAGACCCGGGGCTAGGCGTGGCCGCGCGGCCGCTGCGGATCGCGTTCGACCTCTCCGTCACGCGCCTCGGTCGGGCCGGCGTGGCGCGCACCGCCGTCGCGCTCGCGGACGCGCTCGACGAACGGGCCGACGTCGAGGTGCTGCGCATCGGCCTCGGAGCGGCGCCGGAGGCCGGGTCGGCGGCACGGCGCGCGCTCGCGCTGCGCCTCGACCTCGCGTGGTCCACGCGCGGCGCCCGGGCCGCGGCGCAGGAGCGCGGCGCCGACGTCCTGCACCTGCCGCTGCCGCGCGGGCCGCTGTCGCCGGGCCGGCCGCCGACGGTGGTGACCGTCCACGACCTCGCCGTCGTCCGCCATCCCGACACGCTGCGCCGCTGGAACCGGGAGTACACGCGCCGGACGCTGCCGCGGGTGCTCGCGGCCGCCGACGCCGTGATCGCGGTGTCGCACGACACCGCCGCCGACGTCGCCGCCTACGCACCCGCCGTGGCCGAGCGCATCCACGTGATCCCCAACGGCGTCGACCCGTTCTGGCTCGCGCCCGCCGAGCCGGCCGCGCAGCCCGGCCCCTACGTGCTCTGCGTCGGCACGCCCGAGCCGCGCAAGAACCTCGGTCGCCTCGTCGAGGCGATGCGCCGGCTCCGCGCCGCCGGGTCCGAGGCGGTGCTCGTCCACGTCGGCGCGGACGGCTGGGGCGACGACGCGCTGCCCGCCGAGCCGTGGATCGTCCGGCGCGGCCGCGTGGACGACGTCGAGCTGCGCGCGCTCTACCGCGGCGCCGCCGCCGTCGCGATCCCGTCGCTGCACGAGGGATCGGGGCTCCCCGCGCTCGAGGCC
>JBPCSR010000225.1:0-3604 GCA_051006935.1 Gaiellales bacterium | reverse complement strand
TGCTGTTGTTCCAGCGCCGCCTGCTCCGGATTCGGCGCGGTCTTTTCCAGCCGCCGTGTTTCAGGCGTGTATTCCGTCGCAGGCAGGCGATCCCTCTGCGCAATGGCTTTGTCCCGGCGTGCTTCTGCTTCCGCAATGCGTCGCTGAAGCTCTTCGACTTCGCGCGTCTCCCGTTGTGTCGAAATCCCGCCAATTCTTTGTGCCAGCGCATTGCTTTGGCGCTGCAGACTGATGAGGCGTTCCTGTTCTTCTGCAGTACGTTTTTTTGCCGTGAGCGCGGCAATCTGCGTGTCGATTTTTTCTTTTGCGGTACGCAGCCGGTCATCTTTGGGCGACGTAGGAACAGCCGCCAACTTTTCTTTTAGTGCGGCTTTCTGCTCACGCAGCGCATCGATACGTGCGTTATCCCCCGTCTCGTTTCTTTCAGTTGGGTTCGCCTTTTTGTTTTCTTCGACAATCTGGGCGTCTACTTTGGCAATTTCCTTTGCAATCGCATCGCGTCGCTGCGCATCGCCTGCGGCGTGATCAATTCTGGCGATCTCTTTCTGCGCGTTTTCACGCAGTTCCGGAATGCCTTTGGCAAGGTTTTCCGCAATCGCCAAGTCCGAGTGCGCGGTGGCAAGTACCGCCGTCACCTGCGGATGCCGTCCTTGCGCGTTGTAGGCTTTGGTAAGCGCCGACTTGGTGGCGCTCCGATGCTTTTTAAGCGCGTCTATCTGCAGCGCATAATTACTTATCCGCTCCTGCAACGCCGCGTCTTGTGCAAGATATTCAGCAAAGACTGCGTTTGTAAGCGGTGCAAGCTGGTCCTCAAAACCCGCAGCGCGAGAGTACTCCCGCATGCGCAAGTACCGCGCGCCAATCTGCTCTTGCAGAAGCCGAATTAGCTTGGTGGCCTTGACCACCGTCTTCATGCGCATGGCGCGGGTATCCCCAACATTTTCAAAATTCAGCGCGTTTGCCAATCGCGTTTTGGCGAATTCAAGTTCATCAACCTGTTTACGCAACAACCTGCTCTCTTCGTCTGCAGTAATGTGATTCTCAAGTACCGCATCCAGCCGCGCTTTCAATTCCGTAGTGATATGCGCCGACGTTGCCTGTGCCCGTTTAAGCGCGAGGCCCGCCGCAATGAAATCGGCGCGGTAGCTCAGCAGTGCATGCTCTAGCATGTCCGTAAGATGCGCGATTTCCGAGCGCAGACGTACGACATTACGTTCGCGTTTCTGCACTTCGCGCTCAGTTTGCGATGCGATACGGTCCGTCTTTTCTTTGGCTTCCAGTGCAATTACTGCGTCAAGTTCTTTTCCAGTCGCCAGCTTCGCTTCCAGTTCTTTGGCGCGCTCCCGCAGCGGCGCAAGGCGCGCCTGCAGATGCTGCATCGTCTCAATAACGGGGCCGTGTTCCGCCCGCAACGCGTGCAGCGCGTCACTAGCAAGGAATTTCTGCAGCGCTTCAGGGGACGCTTCCAGATGGGCGGCGGCGTGTTCCGTGCCTCTGAACAATTCCTGCTGCTGCACGGCAGGCGGCGACAGCCCTTCTTCGCGCTCCCCCGGTGACATTCCTGTCCGTGTAGCACGCCCGGGCACGAAGTTTTCTCCCGGCCCCGGCCCCGCAAGCCTGTGCACAGGCTGTGTAACGCCGTAGCGCACTTCTTCAGGAGTCTGCAGCCGCGTGCGCGGCTCAAGGTATTGCGGCTGATGCCCAAGCCCTTCACTCCGCGCTTCCTCAATTCGGCGCAAAAGTTCCCGCACTTGCGCTTCGCTCTGCCGCGTATCTACGCGGTTGGCGACATCGTTAAGCCAGTTGCTGACGGCCTCCATTGGGGACCATTGCCGCCCCGTCGCCTGCTGTTCGGCAGTCAGTTCGGGATACCCGCCAACACGCGGTTCTAGTGCGTCTTTCTGAACTTGCAGTTTGCTCAGCAGCGGGCGTTGGTTGGCTCCTTCCAATTGCCGTTCAATGGCTCCGAGCTTTTGCTCCAGCAGCACACGTTTATCAGGCGCAACGCGGCCCACATTCCCCCGCGCCTTGACCTCCAACTGCTGTTCGCGCGCTTGCTTGATTCGCGCGTCAAGATTGGCAATGGAGTTTTCCAACCGCGTCGTCTTCTGAAACGCCGTTTCGCCTCTATTGCGTTCCGACCTTGCGGAAAGCGTACCTGACATAGGCGCGCGGGGGGCTTGCGAGAGTTCTAACCGCAGTTTTTCCCGTGCGGTTTCCATGTTCGCAATTTGTGCATCGAGATGCGGATCGCGATTGTCCAGCACGGCGCGAATGTTATCTGCAGCGCGAGTCAATCGCTGCAGCGTCTCTTTGGGCAACGCCGTCCCCGGCGGCGGCGTAGCGATATCCCGTACTTGCTCCAAAAGCTGGCGGGTTTCAGGCGCAAGCGCGTGCTGTTCTACCGTGCCGATAAGCTTTTGCAGCGTTTCGACCGTCGGATGCGCTGGCGTCGTACTGCGCACAAATGCGTTGCCGGGAGTCGTGCCTTGGGCGTGCGAAGCAATCTGCGCTTGAATGTCGCGAAGCCGTTTTAGTGCCGCAGCGTGCACACGCGGATCTTCCGCATCGAGCACTGCCTGCTGCGCTTGCGCTTCCTGCTGCCGCAAGTCCCCCAGTAGCTGATACTGCGCAGGAACGGAGGAGCTTGTCTGTGTTGCTTGCGCATGCGTAACAGTCGCGCCTTCTGTTAGCGGGGGGTGTACCGGCGACGGCGCGCCCAAAAACAGATCCCCTTGGTCCGTGAAACCCGTGTTCATCGCCGTTTGGCGAGACATTGCGGCTTGCTGTTGTTTCAGCCTGATTTCTGCCGCCGCTTCCGCTGCGTAATTCCTTTCTCCAGTCGGCGTATGCATACGCTGCATCGCAGCGCGTTCTGCGTCCATCTTGGCGCGAAACGCATCTGCTTGCTCGCGCCCTTGCCCCATTTCCAGCCCTACATTGGCTTCGTATGCTTGGGTCGTTTGCGCGGGGATGAGCGCAGGCCATTTTGCTTTTTTGCCGTCTGGGCCTTCACGTTCCGTAGTGCCCAGCAGACTTTCAAACAGCGTCGGCTTGCGGGCTTCTTCCGCAGCCTCTTGCGCTTGTTGCAGCTTGACGGTTGCCGCGATGATGGCGGCTTGACTACCGCTTTTCTCAGCGCGCTTAAGTTCCGCTTTTGCGCGTTTGAGTTCATCAACCTGTGCAGGCGCAGCTTTTTTAGCTTCAGCAAGTTGCGCATTAAGCGTTTCAAGCGCCTGCTCAATGGCCTGCATCTTGGGCGCAAGATTGCTACCCACTTCAATTCGTTGTTTAGCGGGGGCGGCGTCAAACTCCGCTGCCATGTCCGCATGTCGCGCCTTCAACCCCTCAATCGTTCGCTCAAGGTACTCCGTGTCTTGCCCCTGCCCCGTGCCAATATCCCACTGCGCGCGAGTTTGATCGCCCAGCCCAGTACCAAACTCTTGGTTGTCCCCTTGCATATACGGCGTGGGGAACTGCCCCATGTCTTCGGGGCGTTCCATCCCGGCAAACAGGTTCTGCGTTTCAAATGCTTGCTTAGCGCGCGCTTCCGCTTGTTGCGCAGCCTGCACCTGTGCTTCTTGTTCGGCGCGCTGTTCAGCGT
>JBPCSR010000224.1:0-11085 GCA_051006935.1 Gaiellales bacterium | reverse complement strand
GTACGAACGCCGGTGGCGCGCACCTGCGACGGCGCGGTAGTGTTCGGCCATGTCCACGCTGTCCCACGAGTCCCGCGCCTTCCGCGACACGGTCGGCGCGTTCGCGACGGGCGTGACGATCGTCACGACGACGAACGGCGGCGCCCCGCAGGGCATGACGCTCAACTCGTTCACCAGCGTGTCCCTTGACCCGCTGCTCGTCCTGGTGTCCTTGGCGCACGGAACGCGCACGCTCGATGGCGTCAAGCAGAGCCGCAAGATGGCCGTCAACGTGCTGCACCGCAAGCAGCAGGAGGCGGCGCTGGCGTTCGCGCAGCGCGGCGGCGACTTCCCGACGGAGCACGCGATGCTCGACCCGCACGGCTTCTACTCCGTGCGCCACTCGCTGGCGATCATGCGCTGCGAGATCTTCGACATCGTCACGGCGGGCGACCACGACCTCGTGATCGGCGAGGTCGTGCACTTCGAGAGCTCGCCCGGCGAGCCGCTGATCTTCCACCGCGGCGCGTTCGGCGGGCTCGACGAGGATGCGCTCGTGCCCCGCGGACGGGTGATCGGGATCTCCGACGGCGAAGGCTGGATGTAGGCCCAGAGCCGGATTCGTCCGGTTTTGAACGAACCCGATGCATCAATCGTGGCAATCGGCTACGGTTGCGCGCATCCCGCCGCTTGGGGGGACGTGAGGCCCGGCGCACTGGGTCGTTAGAGAAGGACGGGTGCCGCATGGCGACCGGAGTTGTGAAGTGGTTCTCCGATGCGAAGGGCTATGGATTCATCGCCCCTGATGGCGGAGGCAAGGATCTCTTCGTCCACTACACCAGCGTTACGGGTTCGGGTTTCCGTACGCTCCGCGAAGGTGCCAAAGTCACCTTCGAGGCGCGCGAGGGGCAGAAGGGCCCCGAGGCGATCGACGTCGAGATGGTCGACTGATCAACTGCGTCGTGCGGCGCCGTCTCCGCCTTCGGGTGGAGGCGGCGCCATTTTTTTGCGCGCGTTGAGCCGGCGAGGCCCGACCCCGTCGAGTCAGGAGGCGCCGGGTCCGGTCAGGGCGCCGTGCGGCCGTGCTCGACGAAGTGGCGGTGCGTGACCGGCATGCGCGTCTCGAACAGCGCCTCGACGGCCTCGGCGTAGCGCCGGATCTCGCGCTGCGCGTGCTCCTGGTTGCGGAGCGACAGGAAGTTCATGAGGCTGCGCGCGTTCAGCGTCCAGAAGAACTCGGTCATGATCCCGACCGGCAGCACGCTGCGCGCCACCTCCTTGGCGATGCCGTCGGCGAGCATCGCCTCGTAAGCCGCGTACGCGGCGCGGTACGACTCCTCGATCGTCGTGCGCGTCTGCTCGGCGAGCTCCATCGGCACGGACTCGAAGGTGTACGCGCCGGGTTTGCCGACCTGCGTGCGCACGTCCTCGAGGGCGGGCACGTAGAAGGCGTCGTCGATCTTCGCGTAGCGGCCCGACAGCTCGTTGAACGAGCCGACGCGGTGGCGGATCCACTCGCGCATCACGAAGATCGGGCAGCGCACGTGGAATCGGAAGGCGTTGTGCTCGAACGGCGTGCCGTGGCGCTCGCGCATGAGGAACCCGATCAGGCCCTCGTCGCGTTCGTCCATCTCCTCGCGGCGCGTGCCGAACGAAACGCGCGCGGCGTTGACGACCGACAGATCGTCGGCCATCGCCGCGTCGAGGCGCACGAAGCCGTCGGTTAAGACGTCGATGCGATCCAGGGCGGGAAATCTAGTCGCGCGCCCGGCGCGACCGTCCGGGATGCGCCGCGCCGCTACTGCGCCATGCGCCCGCCGTCGACCACGAGCTCGGCGCCCGTGACGTAGTCGGCGGTGAGGAGGTAGCGCACGGCGCCGGCGATGTCCGCGGGCTCGCCGATGCGACCCAGCGGGATGCGCGTGACGATGCGCTCGAGCGCATCGGCGTCGGTCTCCTCGGGCGGGAGCACGGTGCCGGGGTGCACGACGTTGATCCGGTGCCGCGGCGCGAGCGCGCGCGCCAGCCCGGAGACGAGCGCGCGCTGCGCGCCCTTGGCGGCCGAGTGGGGCAGGTACGACGGCCAGCCGCGCATGCCGGCGACGTCGCCGATCACGACGATCGACCCGTGCTCGGCGAGCGCCTCCGGCGCGCCCGGCGCGACGAAGATCCGGCCGCGCACGACGGAGCCCAGCGCGTCCTCGACGAGCTCGGGCGTGATGTCGGCGAGCGTCATCGGCGTGAACGCGCCGCCGGCGGCGTAGACGATGCCGTCGAGGCCGCCCAGCGCGGCCGCCGCGTCGACGACCGCGGCGCGCGCCTGACTGGCGTCGCCGAGGTCGGCCGTGAGCGCCGCGGTGACGCGCCCGTCGCGCACGGCGACGGGCTCCACGGCGCTGCGCGACGACACCGCGACGTGACAGCCGGCCGCGGCGAGGTCCGCCGCGATCGCGCGGCCGAGGCGTCGGCCGCCGCCGCAGACGAGCACCCGTGCGCCGTCCAGTTCCATGTGCGAACGGTATCGGACGGCTGCGGTTGACCCGCAGGCATCGGTAGGCTGCATGGGTGCAGGCGCCGAATGCCCTCTCGCTGTTCCGCGTCGCCCTGGTGCCGCTGGTCGTGATCGCGCTGCTCTGGGACTTCCCGGCGCACCAGTGGATCGCCGCCGCCCTGTTCGTGGTGGCGAGCATCACCGACCTGCTCGACGGCCGCATCGCGCGCGCCAGCGGCAACGTCACGGTGTTCGGCACGTTCATCGACTCGCTCGCCGACAAGCTCCTGATCTGCTGCACGCTGATCGCGCTCGTCGAGCTGAACCGCGTGTGGGGCTGGGTCGCGATGGTCGTCGTCGCGCGCGAGTTCGCCGTGACCGGCCTGCGCCTCGTCGCCGCGCAGGACGAGGTGATCTCGGCGTCGCGCTCGGGCAAGGCGAAGATGATCCTGCAGGTCGTGGCGGTGCTCGCGCTGATCCTCGATACGCGCTACCAGACTCTCAACGACGTGCTCGTCATCCTGATGGTGATCGCGACCGTGGTGTCGGGCGTCGAGTACTTCGTGAACGGCCGCCGGCATCTGACGGCCGGCATCTCGCGCTAGCGCCGCCGCGGCGCAATACTTGGCCGTATGGCGTTCTGGCGGAAGAAGGACGAGGACGTGGCCGCGGTGCTCCGCAAGGTGGGCAAGCGCGAGCCGTTCCGGTGGCTGCGCCAGCTCGACGACGCCGAGCTCGAGCGCCTCGCCGACAACGTGCGCCGCGAGCTCGTGGCCTGCGACTCGCGCGAGGAGCTGCTCGAGCAGGCCGCACGTCTCCACTACCAGACGCAGCCGCGCCTCGAGGGCCGGCTCAAGCGCGGCGAGGACGTCGTCGACGAGGAGGCCGCGCGCGGCCGCGCGCTGGCGCTGATCTTCGAGCGGCGCTACGGCGTGAGTCTCGAGCGCGTCCTCGACGAGGGGCCCACGCTCGACTCGCGCGACGAGGAGGCGCACCTGCGCGTCGAGCGCGTGCTGCGCCAGCTCGGCCTCGCCTACACCGTGCTCGACGACGGGCACTGGGTGTTCGAGCTCGACGTGGCCTCGGTCCACGTTCGGCACTACGTCGCCGCGAGCTCGCTCGACGTCTACGCGCCGGTCCGCACCTGGGACGAGGACGACGAGGTCGCCGAGGCGCTGCTGCGCCAGAACGGCGGCTCCGTCGGCGGTGCCTTCTGGGGCGTCTGCACCTTCGAGTCGGCAGGCGACCACCTCTGCGCGTGCGCGCGCGTGGCGACCGCCGACCTCCAGTCCGCCGGGGTCTCGTTCGCGCTCGCGTCGGTCGCGTCGCTCGTGGACGCGGCCGCCCGCGCGTCGTCCGACGACGATTGACGCCGCCCTGCGGCTCGCGGCGGATCGCACAAACGTGTCACGTAGTTGGCGATCCGGGCAAACGCCACTAAACCTTCCGTTCGGAGAGAAGCGGAGGGGAGGGCCCCCATCGGGCTCGCCTCTCGACAACCGAGTGGAGGAGATCCTGATGTCGCAAGCCGGTGCCCCATGCTGACCGTCGATATCCAGCTTCCCGAGATCGAGGAGCTCAAGCGCCTGGTCGACCTCGGTCAGGAGCGCGGCTACCTGCTGATCGGCGAGGTCGCCTCCGCGCTCGAGGAGGTGGAGATCTCCAAGGAGCAGGTGGAGGACTTCCACGCCTACCTCGTCGAGCACGGGATCGAGCTCCACGAGACGGAGGGCCGGCTGGCCGAGAAGGCCGTCGAGGGCGAGAAGGTCGAGATCGACCTGACGATCGAGCCGAGCCTCGACTCGCTGCGGCTCTACCTCCGCGAGATCGGCCGGGTACCGCTGCTCACCGCGTCGCAGGAGATCGACCTCGCCAAGCGCATCGAGAAGGGCGACATGCGCGCGAAGCGCCAGATGATCGAGGCGAACCTCCGCCTCGTCGTCTCGATCGCGAAGGGCTATCTGGGGCGCGGCCTCACGTTCCTCGACCTGATCCAGGAGGGGTCGCTCGGCCTGATCCGCGCCGTCGAGAAGTTCGACTACCGGAAGGGCTTCAAGTTCTCGACGTACGCGACGTGGTGGATCCGCCAGGCCGTGACGCGGGCGATCGCCGACAAGGCGCGCACGATCCGCATCCCGGTGCACATGGTCGAGAAGCTCAACAAGGTCGTGCACACGGAGCGCCAGCTGGTGCAGCGCCTCGGTCGCGAGCCGCTGCCGGAGGAGATCGCGGAGCACGTGGACATGACGGCCGACGAGGTGCGCGACATCCTCAAGATGTCGCAGATGCCGATCTCGCTCGAGAAGCCGATCGGCGAGGAGGAGGACTCCTCGTTCGGCGACTTCGTCGAGGACGAGTCGTCGCCGTCGCCGTTCCACATCGCGACGACGACGCTGCGCCGCGAGGACGTCGAGCGCGCCCTCAGCTCGCTGCCGCGGCGCGAGCGCGAGGTGATCGAGCTGCGCTTCGGCCTCAACGGCAGGAAGCCGCGCACGCTCGAGGAGGTTGGGCAGGAGTTCGGCGTCACGCGCGAGCGCATCCGCCAGATCGAGAACACGACGCTCAAGCGCCTCGAGGCGCTGCCCGAGGCGCAGGCCCTGCGCGACTGCACGGGCTGATCGGCGGGGGGAGGGCTCCGCGCCCCATCTGACGTCTCGTGGGAGGCGTCAGGTGGGGTAGGATTCCGCCCGGCTCCGAGGAGCCCTGGGAGTGTGCCCGAGTGGTTAAAGGGGACGGGCTGTAAACCCGTTGGCTCTGCCTACGCTGGTTCGAATCCAGCCGCTCCCACTCTTCGATCGCGCTGAAGGCCCGTTCTGCTCTGGCGCCTGGTGTGCAGGCCGCCCGCACGGGCGTCTTGCGGCCCGCGCGAGCCAGACATCGAGCGTTCCGAATGCGCAGGGCTGCAGCAGCCGTTGCACGCGTGCTCAGCAGCAGCGACGGACGCTGCGCGGGGCGGGCGCTCGGCCCGCCCCGCGCAGGTCCTCCGCTAGCCGGTGACGCCGGGCGCGGCGTTGCCGCTGACCATGATCGACGCGGCCGAAGCGGTCGCGCCGACGAGGTTCTCGGACGCCACGCTGAAGTCGACCGAGTGGCTGCCGCGCCCGACGGGCACCAGCACCAGCGACCGCAGCGCGGTCTTCTTCGCCTTCAGGTCGCCGATCTTCCACGTGATCGTCTGGCCCTTGATCTTGCCGCCCGGTGCACTGGCGATCCGGAAGGCGCGCGGCACGACGCACCTGAACGTCGTGCCCTTCGCCGTCGTCTTGCCGCTGTTGGTCGAGCGCAGCGTCAGCTTGATCCGACTGCCGATTGTCGTGCGGATCGTCGCGGACTTCTTCTTGCCCGTGCCGCCCGCCGTGGATGCCTTGAACGGCGTCGGCGGCGCCGGCACCGTGTTCGTGCAGCCCTGCGCGTTCTTCACGCCCATCACGAGCGCAGCCGTAGCATTGCCCGTCGCCGTCAGACCCGTGTAGGTCACGGTGAACGTCGGCGCGACGCCGGTGTCCTTCACGGCCAGCCCCGTCAGATCGACGGTGCGCGTCGCGCCCGTGATCGGCACCGCGGACCACGTCTTCTTCCCGCTCTTGACGACCGCGCCCTTCGAGTCGGTGACGGTCAGCGTTGCGGCGGTATACCCCGTGGCCGCAGGTGCAGACAGGGCGAACGACTGCCAGCTCGTGATCGTGCCGCCCGTGCACGGAAGCGTCGGCGCGAACGCCGTCGTCACCGCACCGCCCGCCGAACAGCCGGGCTTGCCATCCGCGTTGAACGAGCGGATCTGCCCGCCGTTGTTGTTCGTCCATACACAGCCCGCCGTGTTCGGGTCGATCGTGATCGCGTACGCCGAATCATCCACCGGCCAGCCCGAGCAGCTCGCGTTCGTCGCCACGTCGTAGCAGCCGACCTTGCCGGGATCGTTGATCGCCCCGTCGCCGAAGTAGACGCGCGTGCCAGTCGTCTGCGGGGGCGGGAACCAGAGGGCCGCGGCTGTGGCGCTGATCACCAGCGACTTCGCCAGGCCGTCATTCGGGGTGACCGTATCGGTGGAGACGCCATTCGGCTTGTAGCAGTTCGCCGTGGTGCTCGACGTCGACGAGATCGCCTTGAAGCACACGGCCGCGATCGCACCGGCAGAGTCCGGCTGCAGGTACGTCATCGTTTGGGTGCCGGAGGGAACGGCATACCCCGTGCCGCAGTCGCTCTCGTCTGATGCCTTCACGCAGATCACCTTCGCACCGGCGGCGCCGTAGATGTAGCCGCCCGAGGAGACGAGCATCGGCGGATTATTTATGCCCACGCTACCCGGCACGAACTCGGTGAAGGTGGCACCCACGTCGATCGTGGGCGTGCCGCAGGGGGCACCGGCTCCAGACGCCGCGGAAATGTCGAGACACTGGAGCTTGCCGTTCTGGTTCAGCGTGAACAGCTTCGTGCCATCGACCGCGAGGCGTGCCACGTCATAGCCGCCCGACCCAGCCCACGTGGCATCGGTGATGAACCCCTTGCCCGCGTCCGAACTCCCGCCGCACCACACGGGGCCAGTCGTCAGGTTGGCGACGTCAAGGCAGCCGAACCCTGAATTCGATGCGCCGTTCATGGGGAACCAGATCTTGTGCGTCGTGTTGTCGACGTATCCCGTGGGATAGTAGTCGGACCCGTACGGCGCGAGCGAGAACGGCCAGCCCGGTCCACACGAACCCCCGTCCGTCGTGTGACAGTCCATCTTTGCGGGCGACGCGTGATGGTAGATGTTGAACACGTGCCCGGCGTTGTCGAAGAACACGTCATAGCCGTCGCCGCCGCCCTGCGACTTGATCGTCGACGACGGCAGCGCCACGTCCTTCGAGAACTGGACGTACGTGGTCGTCGACGACGCAGCGCGTGTCGAGTGCGCCTGCTTCGCCGTCGCGAACGACGGCACGACCGCAAGCAGTGCGGTGACAGCGACTGCTAGTAGCAATCGCAATTTGACGGACGGGTACATGGGGCCTCCCTCAAGGCACGGACGATCGGAGATCGAAAATGTGGACGAACGTCAAATGTACGCCGCGGACCGGCGCACGTCGGTGAAAATGGGGGGTTATCCCCCCGATTTCCCAACGGCCATCGGACGCAGCGGTATCTCCGCGTGAAACGTCGTATCGCGTGTTGACCGGGTGACTGACCACGTGCGGCAGAGGTCGTCGAACAGGGCGCTGCCGAGGCCGCGGCGGCCCGCCATGGCCCCGCCGCCGTCGTCGCGGACGGTGACGACGATCGCCGACACGTCATCCGCGACCGTCGCCGCGATGTCGATGTGGTCGGCGCCGCCGTGGCGGAACGCGTTGTTGATCGCCTCGCGGACGACCTCGGCGACCGCCTCGTCGGCGTCGGCGTCGGCGTGCAGGGCGGGCGCGACGGTCGCGTCGATCCGGGTGGAGACCTTGCGCAGCTCGCCCCAGACGCCGGTCACCTCGCCGAGCATCGTCGCGGTGCGCTCCGATCGCTCGCGCGGTGCCTGGTCGATCTGCGCGAGCGCGGCGTCGACGTCGCGGCGGATGGCGGTGATAAGCGCCTCATCGACCGTCGTCGCCTCGGCGATGCGCAGCGCCGCCGCGTGCAGCGCACCCTGCAGCGACCCGTGCACGAGGAATGCGAGCCGGCGCGTCACGAGGCGCTGGCGCCGGCGCAGCAGCGCGAGCGCCCGGTCGAGGTGCGCCGTCACCGCGGCGAGCTCGGCCTCGCTGGCCGCGCGACGCGCCTGCACGAGCATGGTGCTCACCGTCACCGCGCCGATCAGCGCGAAGAAGGCCGCCACGGTCGCCGTCATCCCCGTTGGGCGGGCGGTGCCCACGGCGCCGATCGCCTGGAATACCGCCGATCCGAGCGCGACGGGGATCGCCACGAGGGCGACAACGCCGACCGGCGTGCGAACCACGGCATCGCGCACGGCGCGCCGGGCGAGGGTCAGGGCGAACCACATGGCGCCCACGAAGGCGGCTTCGTAGACCAGTACCTGCACGGGCGTGAGGTCGCGCAGCGCAGTCGGCAGCAGGGCGATCACCAGGGCGGCGGCGACGACGCCCGGGCTGATGCCGTCGGCGAGGCGGAAGCGCGCGGGCACCGGGACCCGTGCCGGCAGCGCCTGCGCCTCGTCGGCGAAGCGATCCACCTGGGTCGTCCCGGCGGCGAGGTCGTGGCTGAGCGGGCGGATGCGCTGTTCGATCAGCACGTCGAGGGCAGCGACGGCGTTCGCCCGCTCCGATGCGCCTGCCGCCTGCTCGAGCGCGCGGTCGAGGCCGGCCAGCGCGGGCTCGAGGGAGGCGCGCACCGCGCCCGCGAGCTCCGCTTCCAGCCGGTCGAGCTCGGCCTCGAGCGACTGCCCGATCGCGACGAGTCGTCCGCGTGCGCGCTCGAGATCGGCGATCACGCGCCGGTGGGCGTCGTGGCGGCCGACGGCGTAGCCGATCACCGCCAGGAGCGGCACGTGGAAGAGGATGCCCGACACGCGGAACGCGAGGTGCAGCTCGTCATCGGCGCCGATCGCGACCGCGGCGAGGCCGAACGTCACGCTCTGCGCAACGCCTCCGATCGCGTAGACGGCGAGTACGGCGGACGGCCGCGGACGGCCGCTGCGACAGGCGATCCGCATCGCGCCGAGCACCGCGCCGAGCGCGCACATGCCGATCGCCGAGGCGACGGCCCAGCGGGCGGGCGACCCGCCGAACGCCGCGGCGTTGCCCGGGCTCTGGATGGCGATCCCGAGCGGCGCGTAGATCGCCAGCACGGCCCACGAGCAGGCGCTCCGCGAGCCCAGCACGGCGAGCGTGGCTCGTCCGGCGTCGGCCCGCTCCGCGATCGCCACGCGCAGTCGGGCGGCCGGCATCAGGACTCCCCGACCGGCAGCGGGTTGCCGGTGGCGCCGATGAAGCGGCGCGCCGCCTCGACGCGCAGGTTGCCGTCCAGCGTCGCGTCCACGCCGAGCGCCGCGAACGCGCGCGCCACCGCGCGCTCCGCCGACTTCACCGTCGTGCCGCGCTGCGCGGCGATCTGGGCGTTCGTCCTCCCCAGCGCCACGAGGCGCAGCACCTCGACCTGCCGTCGCGTCAGGGAGGCGAGCGGGCGCTCGGGGTCGCGGTCGTGGCGCATCCCGTCGCCGATATCGCCCCGCATCGTCGCATCGAGGGTGTCGATGAGGACGTCGATCTCGTGCACCGCGCCCTTGCGCAGGTAGGCGATGCCCGCGGGGAGCTCGTCGGCCTCGCGGCCGGCGAAGCGCGGATCGGGGAGGTTGGTCAGGAACACGATCGCGACGCCGGTCGCGCGCCGCACGAACTGCTCGGCGAGGTCGAACCCGTTGGGGCCGGGTCCGAGGTCGATGTCCATCACCACGCCGTCCGGGTCGACGGCGCGGAACGCGCGGACCGCGTCGGAGGGCGACCCGGCCGCCACCACCTCGAGTCCGCGCGTCTCCAGCGCCGTCACGATCAGCTCCCGCAGCAGCGGCTCGTCCTCGACGACGAGGACGGAGCGGGGACTCAGCGCATCGGTGGATTCGGGAAGCGTGGCCGGGGTCATCGCGGGGAGCGTACGGCCTGGAGCGCCACCGGTCACGTCGGGAGGGGGACGACCCCCCATTTGGGCCTGAGGTCGATTCGAGCCTGCGTAACGTCCACGGAAGCGCGATCCCGTTCTGCTTCGCCCCGCCGTCACCATCACTCCGGAGACTCGATGACCATTACCACCAACGTCCGGCTCGTCGCCCTCGTCGCCGCGCTGGCGCTGATCGCGGCGCTTCCGGCCTCAGCGTCCACGAAGCGGCCGCGCGCCAGCACGCTGGGGCAGGGGTACTACGTGACGTGCGACCCGCCCGGGCACGAGGTCATGTTCAAGATCCAGGATGACCTGGGACCTGAGCACGCGTGCATCCGCGTCTTCACCGAGAGCGGCACCTGGCATTCGCCGAAGGATGTCCGGAGCAACGGCGACATCATCCTCGTCGTCGGTGGCGGCGGTGGCGGTGGCTGGGGCCCCGCCTTGACCTTCGGCGGCGGTGGCGGTGCCGCCGGGCACCAGTCGTGCGGCGCCGTCGTCCTGGAGGGCGACAAGGACTATGCGGTCGTGGTTGGTCAGGGCGGTGAAGCTGGCAAGAACGGCGCCGGCGACGGTAAGCCCGGCCAGCAGAGCACCTTCCCGGGGATCATCTCACTCGGCGGCAATGGCGGCGGTCAGACTGGCGCGTTTGGCACGCCGGCGGGTGGCGGCTCAGGTGGAACCGGACCGACGATCGGCGGAACCTCGCGGCCGCAGGGCGTCGGCTATAGCGGCACGCTCGTGGGTAGCCTCAATGGCGGCGGCGGCGGCGGTGCGTCGTACACCGCGGCAACGGACGGGGCGTGGTCTCCGGCGCTCGGGCAGACTGATACCAGTGGCAACGGCGGCCGTGGTCATACGGGCATCGACGCGAAACGCTGCATCTCGATTCTCGGCGACTACGTCTCGCCGTTGATCGTCGGCGGTGGCGGAGGCTTCGGCACCCGCAGCGGTGGGACGGCGACGGACGGCGGCGGCACGGGTGGCCAGCCCGGCACGGCGGGAACGAACGGCGCCCCCAATCCCGGTGGTGGGGGTGGGGG
>JBPCSR010000223.1:0-4142 GCA_051006935.1 Gaiellales bacterium | reverse complement strand
CGCGGTGATCAGGCGCTCCTCCTCGGACAGCAGGCGCGTCTTCTTCTCCGGCCCGGCGAGGACGCGCATGATGCCCTCCTCGAGCTCGTGCATCGTCACGGTCTTCTTGCCGGCGCGGGCGGTCAGGAGCGCGGCCTCGTTGATCAGGTTCGCGAGGTCGGCGCCGGTGAAGCCGGGCGTCTGGCCGGCGAGCACGCCGAGGTCGATCTCCGTGCCGAGCGGCTTGCCCTTCGAGTGCACCTTGAGGATCGCCTCGCGGCCCGCGCGATCGGGGCGGTCGACGACGATCTGGCGGTCGAAGCGGCCGGGGCGCAGGAGCGCCGGGTCGAGCACGTCGGGGCGGTTCGTGGCGGCGATCAGGATCACGTTGGTGCTGCCCTCGAAGCCGTCCATCTCGACGAGCAGCTGGTTGAGCGTCTGCTCGCGCTCGTCGTGGCCGCCGCCCATGCCGGCGCCGCGGTGGCGGCCGACGGCGTCGATCTCGTCGATGAAGATGATGCACGGCGAGTTCTGCTTGGCCTGCTCGAACAGGTCGCGGACGCGGCTCGCGCCGACGCCGACGAACATCTCGACGAAGTCGGAGCCCGAGATCGAGAAGAACGGCACGCCGGCCTCGCCCGCGACGGCGCGCGCCAGCAGCGTCTTGCCGGTGCCGGGCGGCCCGAACAGCAGCACGCCCTTGGGGATCTTGGCCCCGAGCGACTGGAACTTCTTGGGGTTCTCGAGGAACTCCTTGATCTCCTGGAGCTCCTCGACGGCCTCGTCCGCGCCGGCGACGTCCTTGAACGTCACCTTCGGCGAGTCGACGCTCATGCGCTTGGCCCGGCTCTTGCCGAAGCTCATCACGCGCGAGCCGCCGCCCTGCATCTGGTTCATCAGGAACAGCCAGAAGCCGAGGAACAGCACGAACGGGAGGATGTTCACGAGCAGCGACACCCACGACGAGCCGCCGACCTCGTTGCCGGTGACCTGGACCGAATCCTTGTTGGCGTCGTAGACCTGGTTCCAGGCCTCGTCGCCGGGAATGCCGACCGTGTACGACTGCGCCGCCTGGCCGTTGACCGGCTTGAGCGTGACCTTAACGTTGTTCGAGCTGACGTTCTGGTCGAGCGCCGTGACGTCGCCGGACTTGAGGTCGCCGAGCAGCGTCGACCAGTTCTTCGGCGGCGCGTCGGACGAGTTGCTGCTGAGCAGCAGGCGCTGCGCCAGGAAGGCGAGCAGGATCACGACGAGAATCGGGAACACCGCGTTCTTGAAGATGCGGTTCACGTGGCTCCGGGTGGTCGGGGGCGCGGATGCGCCGGTGGTCTCACGATAGCAGCGGGGTTGTTTCCGCTTCCGGTGATTCGCCGCGCAGCGCCGCGCGGCGCAGGGCGACGGTGAGGAGGAGCGCGACGGCGAGCGAGCCGAACGCCAGGATGACCGCGCCGGTCCAGCCCCAGGCCCCCCACGCGGCTCCCAGCGCGAACGGCCCGAGCGACCCGAGCAGGTAGTAGATCGTCAGGTGCAGGCTCATCGCGCTGCCCCGATCGCGTGCGGTCAGGAGCGGCACCAGGAGCTGCGCGACGCCGACCATGAAGAACAGGCTGCCGGCCAGCAGCGTCATGCCGATCACCATCAGCGGCAGCGAGGCCGGCGTCGCGAGGGCGAGGCCGACGGCGGCGATGATCGGGAACACGGGCAGCACGCGGCGCGGTCCGAGGCGGCTCGCGATGCGGAGCGCGAACGGCGCGAGGGCGCCCACGAGCCAGATCACGTAGAACGCCCCCACCTGCGTCGGGGACATCCCGAAGACCGACGACTCGAGGCGGTAGGCGAGCACGGAGAAGAGCCCGACGTAGCCGAAGAAGGTCGTGCCGGCGGCGAACGCGTTGAGCAGCAGCGGCGTGTTCGCGAGGTGCGCGCGCACCGCGCGCAGCGGCGAGCGCGCCCGCGGCGGCGGCGGGGCCTCGGGCAGCAGCAGGCGGATCAGCGCCGCGCTGATCAGCACCGGGACGGCGAGGACCGCGAGCGACCCGCGCCAGCCGAGCGCGTCGATCGCGAACGCCGGGATCTCGCGTCCGAGCAGGCCGCCGAGCACGAGCGACGACGTGTAGATGCCGACGACGGTGGGCACGCGATGGTGCGGGAACGCCTCGTAGATGTACGCCGTGGCGACGGTCAGGAGCCCGGGGATCAGCAGGCCCTGGAGCGCGCGCAGGAGGAGCAGCTCGACGATGCCGGGCACGAACGCGATCAGCGCGGTCGGGATCGCGAGCAGCGCGCACGAGGCGAACATCACGCGGCGCCGGCCGATGCGGTCCGACAGCGGGCCCGTGAGCCACGCGCCGACGCCGATGCCGACGACGACGACCGTGATCGTCAGCCCCGTCACCGCGGGCCCGACCGCGAGCCCGCGTCCGATCGCGGGGATGATCGCCTGCGTCGAGTACGGGATCATGAACATCGTCACCGATGCGACCGACAGCGCGAGGATCGCCGCTCCGCCCGCACGGTGCGCGTGGACGGCGGCGGGCGACGACATGCGCGAACGGTACCGCCGCGCGTACCATGCCGCCCTATGGCGGAGATCGTGACCTCGGAGCCCGGCGCGTTCGGGACGCACGCGCTGATCGTCGGCGATCCGGGCCGCGCCGCGCTGATCGCGGCCGAGGTGCTCGACGACGCGCGGCAGGTCTGCGACGCGCGCGGGCTGCCCGGGTGGGTGGGGTCGTTCGGCGGCCGGACCGTGGGCGTGCAGGCGCACGGCGTCGGCGGGCCGTCGGCCGCGCTCGTGATCGAGGAGCTCGTGCAGGTCGGCGTCACGCGCATCGTCCGCCTCGGCACGTTCGGGTCGCTCTCGCCCGCCTTCGCCCCCGGCGACCTGCTCTGCGCGGCGGCCGCGATCCCGCACGACGGCGCCAGCCGCGCGCTCGTCGGCGGCGAGCCGCACGCCCCGCTGGCCGACTTCGAGATCGTCCACGCGGCGGTCCACGACGCCAAGCACCTCGGCGTGCGGATGCGCGTGGGCCTCGTCGCGACCACCGACCTCTACCACGACCCCGACGACGACCTGGATCGGCGCTGGGCCGCGCGCGGCGCCGTCGGCGTCGACATGGAGACCGCGACGCTGCTCACGCTCGCGCCGCTGCGCGGGATCTCGGCCGGCGCGTTCCTGGTCTGCTCGAACGTCGTCGACGCGCCCGCCACGCAGTGGTCGGACGACGAGCGTCGCGCCGCGATGCTCACCGCCGCCCCCGTCGCGCTCGGCGCCCTGCTCTCGGAGCCGAAGCCCAAGTGAGCCGCCGCGTCGTCCTGATCGTCAACCCCGCCTCGGCCAACGGCAAGACCGGCCAGGAGTGGCCCGGGCTCGTCGCCGAGGCGCAGCGCCTCGGCGTGCGCGTCGAGGAGCGCCTCACGCAGGCCGCCGGGCACGCCACCGAGCTGGCGCGCGAGGCGAGCATGTCCGGCGCCGACGTGGTCGTCGCGGTCGGCGGCGACGGCACCGTGCACGAGGTCGTCAACGGCCTCGTCGGACCCGGCGGCGCGCCGTTCGGGAACGCCGCGCTGGGCGTGATCGCGCGCGGCACGGGCCGCGACTTCATCCGCAGCCACGCGATCCCCACCAAGGCGGCCGATGCGATCCGCGCCATCGCCGAGGGGCCGATCCGCCCGGTCGACGTCGGCGAGGTGCGCTCGACCGACGATCCCGAGGGCGGCCGCCGCTTCGCCAACGCCGCGTCATGCGGCGTGACGGGCGCGATCGCCAAGCGGGCGAACGGCATGTCGAAGCGCTTCGGCGGCACCCCCACCTTCCTCGTCGCGGCCTTCCAGGGCTTCCGCGGGTACGACAACACGCCGGTGCACGTCGAGCTCGACGGGCGCGCCTTCGACGTCACGGCCTCGGCGATCGTGTGCGCGATCGGCCACTCGCTGGGCGGCGGCATCAAGGTGGCGCACGGCGCACGCCCCGACGACGGCCTGCTCGACATGGTGCTCGTCGGCGACGTCGGCGCGAAGGACCTCGCGCTCAACGTGCACCGCCTCTACACGGGAACGCTCGGCGAGCACCCGCAGATCACGCACCTCAAGGGCGTCGAGGTGACGGTCGCGGGCGCCGCGCCGCTGCAGGTCGAGGCCGACGGCGAGCTGGCCGGCACGAC
>JBPCSR010000222.1:0-14620 GCA_051006935.1 Gaiellales bacterium | reverse complement strand
GAGATCGTCTCCACCGGCGTCGTCGCCGACACGGCCGAGGCGACGCGGGCGGCGTTCGCCGACGCGATCGCCGACGCGGATCTGGTCGTCTCGACCGGCGGCGTCTCGGTGGGGCCGCGCGACCACGTCAAGCCGGCCCTCCACGCGCTCGGGGTGCGCGAGCTGTTCTGGCGCATCGCGACGCAGCCGGGGCAGCCGGCCTGGTGCGGGATCGCACCCGCGGGCGCGCTCGTGGCGGGCCTGCCCGGCAACCCGCTCTCGTGCCTCGTCGGGCTGCACCTCCTGCTCCTCCCCGCCGTGCGCGCGCTGACCGGCGCCGCGCCCGAGCCCCCCGTCGTCCGCGCCGAGCTCGCCGAGCCGATCGGACGACTGCCCGAGCGGCTGCGCGCGATCCCGATGCGCCTGACCGCCGGGCGCCTCGAGCCGCTCGGCGCGGGGCTCTCGCACCAGCTCGCGCGGGCCGCCCGCGCGGACGCCCTCGCGCTGATCCCGCCGGGCGCCGGCGAGGTGCCCGCCGGCAGCGTCGTCGACGCCGTGCCGCTCGGCTGATCGTCCCGCCGCCGCGCGCCTGCGAAGTGGTCTCCGGCATCGCGCTACGGTGCGGACGCTCACCCCCTGGCAACCCGGAGAAGGCAGGACATGACGGAGTATCGGATCGAGACGGACAGCATGGGCGAGGTCGAGGTCGCCAATGACCGCTACTGGGGCGCGCAGACCGAGCGCTCGATCGACAACTTCCAGATCGGCCGCGACACGTACCAGTGGGACCGCCCGATCATCCGCGCCCTCGGCGTCCTCAAGAAGTCGGCCGCCCGCGCCAACAAGGACCTCGGCCAGCTGCCGCCGGACGTCGCCGACATGATCGTCGACGCGGCCGACGAGGTCATCGCCGGCCAGCTCGACGACCACTTCCCGCTCGTCGTGTGGCAGACCGGCTCGGGCACGCAGTCGAACATGAACGTCAACGAGGTCATCTCGAACCGCGCGATCGAGAAGGCCGGCGGCGTGATGGGCTCGAAGACGCCGGTGCACCCGAACGACCACGTCAACCGCGGCCAGTCGTCGAACGACACCTTCCCGACCGCGATGCACATCGCCGCCGTCGAGGTGCTCGACACGGTCCTGCTGCCGAACGTGCAGCTCCTCCGCGACACGCTCGACGCGAAGGCGAAGGAGTTCGCCGGGGTCGTCAAGATCGGCCGCACCCACCTGCAGGACGCCACGCCGATCACGCTCGGCCAGGAGATCTCGGCCTGGGTCGCGCAGATCGACGACGCGATGGCGCAGGTGCGCCACGCGATCGACGGGCTGCTCGAGCTCGCGATCGGCGGCACGGCCGTCGGCACGGGCCTCAACGCCCATCCGGAGTTCGGCGACCGCGCCGCGACGTACATGGCCGAGGAGACGGGCTACGGCTTCTACTCCGCCGAGAACAAGTTCAAGGCGCTCGCCTCGCACGACGCGATGGTCAACGCCTCGGCCGCGGAGCGCACGCTCGCGGGCGCGCTGATGAAGATGGCGAACGACGTGCGCCGCCTCGCCTCCGGCCCGCGGGCGGGCATCGGCGAGATCTCGATCCCGGAGAACGAGCCGGGCTCGTCGATCATGCCGGGCAAGGTCAACCCGACGCAGTGCGAGGCGCTGACGATGGTCTGCGCGCAGGTGTTCGGCAACGACGCCGCCGTCGCCTTCTCCGGCACGCAGGGCGACTACCAGCTGAACGTCTACAAGCCGGTGATGGTCTGGAACGTGATCGAGTCGGCCGAGCTGCTCGGCCAGGCGTGCAAGTCGTTCAACGACCGCTGCGCCGTCGGCATCGAGCCGAACGCCGAGACGCTCGAGCGCAACCTCAACGCGTCGCTGATGCTCGTGACGGCGCTGAACACGCACATCGGGTACGAGAACGCCGCGAAGATCGCCAAGAAGGCGCATCAGGAGGGCACGACGCTGATCGAGGCCGCTACCGCGCTCGAGCTGCTGACGCCCGAGCAGTACGCCGAGTGGGTCGTCCCCGTGGACATGACCCACCCGCTCGCCGACTAGGCCGCACCGGCCCGCGCGTCCGCCGCGGCGGGCGCGCGGCCGTCGCGGCGCTCAGCCGCGGTCGTCGTAGGCGAGCACGCCGACGGCGCCCGCGCCGACCAGCACCGAGCCGCCCACCACGAGCGCCGCGGGCAGCGCGCCGGTGCCGGCGGCGCCGATCAGCGCCGCCAGGTCGGCCCCGCGCAGGAGGAAGATCAGGAGGCCCATCGCCGCGACGGGCCCGAGCGCCCACGCGATGCGCGGGAGCAGCTCGTAGGGCCGCGGGATGAGCGTCCACACCCACAGCGCCGGCGCCGCGATCAGGACCGACGCCGGGCTGCCGGCGAGCAGGAGCACCGCCGCCACGAGGCCGATCGCCGGCGCCGCGACGAGCGGCATCGCGCCGTGGATGCGGCGGACGAGGACCCACGCCGCGACGGCGAAGACGAGCGCGGCGGCGAGCAGGACGAGCACCACGGTGACGAGGTTCGCGCGCGGCCAGCCGGCGCCCGGCGGCGTGTCGATGCCGCCGAGCAGGTTGGCGGCGCGCGCGATCAGCACCGTCGCGACGCCGGGCACGGCGCCGACGACGGCGACGCGCAGCGCGGCGGCCCACGCCGCGCGCGACGGGCGCCGAACCAGCAGCGCCCGTCCCACGGCGACCAAGGGGCCGAGCAGGAGCGCGATCGCGAGCAGCGCGATCGCCGTGCCGGGGATGACGCGCCCGGAGACCGCGATGTACGCGCCGCTCGGCGGCGCCGGCCGGGGCTCCGCGTCCAGGCGCACGAGCAGCGTGCCGATCGCCGAGCCGATCGCGCCGAGACGCGCGTCGGCGATCGCCTCGGTGCCGACCCCGCCGTCGCCGCGGCCGAGCTGGATCGCCGCCACGTGGCCGTCGAGGAACGGCACCTGCGCGCCCGTCGGCACGGCGGGGGCGATCAGGTCGAGCACCTGCAGCACCGGGTTCTCGGGACCGGCCGCGCCGGCGTCGGGCTGGGCGTCGAGCGACTCCTCGAGGCCCTTCAGCAGCACCTCGGGCGTGCGCACCCCGCCCGTGCCGGCGAACAGGACGGGCAGCTCGGCGGTGGGGTCCGCGATCGCCTCGAGCGATACGACCACGACGGGGCGCAGCCCCGAGGCGCGCAGCGAATCCAGCAGCTCCTGGTTGCCCGCCTGCCCGACCGTCCCGCCGTCGGTCGAGGCCACGACGAGCGCGCGGGCGCGCTCGACGCCGGACAGGTCGCGGGCCAGCTCCACGAGCGCGGCCGTGCCGCTGGCGTTGTCGTCCAGGCCCGGACCGGGCGCCACGTCGTCGCGGTTGGCGAGCACGACGATGGCCTCCTCGGACGACCCCGTCTCCACCACCCACAGGTTCTCCATCCGGACGTCGGCGCCGGTCGGGCCCGGCGCGGTGAATGCCGCGCGGTGCACGGGCTCGCCGCTCGCCTCCGACAGCGACCCGGCGACCTGGTCGGCCGCCTGCTGCGCGGTCAGCGAGCCGGGCGAGCGATCGGGCGTGCGGTCGGCCAGCTGGCGCGCGTAGGCGGCCGCACGCGTGCCGTCGAAGCTCGGCGCGACCGTGATCGCGGCGGACGGGCCGACCGGCGTGCGCACGCTGATCAGCAGGATCACGAGCGCCAGCAGGGGCGGCGCGATGAACGCAATGCGCAGCGCGCGCCCGGCGTTCCCGCGGGGCCGGGACACCGCTTGCGTGCTGGCGCGCTGCTGGTCCACAGGCCCGCTGACGGTAGCATTGGCCCGTGCCGAACCCACCCGTGGTGCTGATCATCGACGACGAGGAATCGCTGCAGGAGCTGCTCCTGCACGCCCTCGAGCGCGACGGCTACCGCGTGGTCGTGGCCGGCACCTGCGCGGCCGGCCTCGCCGCCTTCCGCGCCGAGGAGCCCGACGCGATCCTGCTCGACGTGATGCTGCCCGACGGCTCCGGCCACGACGTCTGCCGGGAGGTCCGCGTCGCGTCGACGGTGCCGATCATCATGCTGACCGCGCTCGACGACGAGGTCGACAAGGTCGTCGGCCTCGAGCTCGGCGCCGACGACTACATCACCAAGCCGTTCGGCATGCGCGAGCTGCGCTCGCGGGTGAAGGCGATCCTGCGGCGCGCGGCGATGACCGCGCCCGCCGCGGCGGACGACGGCGAGGATGCCGAGGTGCGGATCGAGCGCGCGGGCGTGGTCGTCGACCGCGCGCGCCACGCGACGGAGGTCGACGGGGCGTCGGTGGAGCTCACGTACGTCGAGTTCGAGATCCTGACGACGCTGATCTCCAGCCCGGGCCGCGTGTTCAGCCGCAACCAGCTGCTCGACGCCGTCTGGGGCTCGTCCGACTTCCGCGAGCCGCGGACCGTCGACGTGCACGTGCGCCACCTGCGCGAGAAGATCGAGCAGGACCCGGCCTCCCCGACCCGCATCCAGACCGTGCGCGGCGTCGGCTACCGCTTCGAGGGGTAGCGCGTGGACTGGCTCGTCGACCGCGTCTTCCCGTTCCGGCGCCTGACGATCTGGCTCGGGCTGCTCCTGCTCGTGGTGATCGTCCTCGCGCTGGCGCTGACCGCCGTGCTCGTGCTGCCGACGCTCGACGAGAGCCTCGTCTCCAACCGCGTCGACACCGTCGCGCGCTCCGCCGATCAGAGCGCGGCGACCTTCCAGTCGAACTTCGAGAACGCGCTCGCGGGCAGCGCGGGCTCCCCCGACACCGACGCGCTGACCGCCGCCTACGGCCAGCTCACGAACACGGACGCGGCGGTCTACCAGGTGATGGGCCCGACCGAGCTCGTGCCGGTCACCGCCCCCACGCCGCCGGGCGGCAGCGCGGTGGCCGAGGCGGCGGCGACGCGACCCGGCATCGCCAAGGGCGTCGTCTCCGTCGGCGGCACGCGCATGGCGCAGGCCGCGTACCCGATGGAGATCGCGGGCACCCGCTACGTCGTGCTGCTGTCGTCGACGCTCGACGACGTCGACGCGAGCGTCGCGCTGACGATCCGCCAGAGCCTGATCGGCGCGCTCATCGCGGTGCCGCTCGCGGTCGTGATCGGCGCGCTCGCCGCGGCGCTCCTGACGCGCCGCCTGCGCCGGCTCGAGCGGTCGGCGCGCCAGATCGCGGCCGGGCGGCTCGACGAGCCGATCCGCGACCGCGGCAAGGACGAGATCGGCGATCTCGCCGTCGCGCTCGACCGCATGCGCGACGAGATCGCGGCGACCGATGCCGCGCGGCGCGCGTTCGTCGCCAACGCCTCCCACGAGCTGCGCACGCCGGTCTTCGCGCTGGCCGGGTTCCTCGAGCTGCTCGTCGACGAGGACGACGAGGACACGCGACGGCAGTTCCTCGCCACGATGCAGGACCAGGTCGGGCGCCTGACCAAGCTCGCCACGGACCTCCTCGACCTCTCGCGCCTCGACGCCGGCAAGGTCCCGATGGAGCACGAGCCGATCGAGCTGGCGGCGATCGCCGAGCGCATCGCGGGCGACCTCGCGCCGCTCGCCGCGAAGAGCGGCGCGGTGCTCACCGTCGACGCGCAGCCCGCGATGGCCGTGGGCGACGAGGCGCGCATCGGCCAGATCACCCGCGTGCTGATCGACAACGCGCTGCGCCACAATCCCGCGGGCGTCGAGATCCACGTGACCACGGCGCACGCCGATGGCACGGCGGCGATCGTCGTCGAGGACACCGGCCCGCGCATCCCGGCGGAGGACGAGGCCGCGATCTTCACCCGCTTCGCGCGCGGCACCCAGGCGGGCGAGGGCTCGGGCCTCGGTCTCGCGATCGCCTCCGAGCTCGCCCTGCGGATGGGCGGTCGGCTCGTGCTCGACCAGCGCGGCGCGCGGAAGGCGTTCCGGCTCGAGCTGCGCGCGGATACGGACGGCTAGACGGCCGCGCCGCAGGGCCGGACTCGGCGAACCCGCTACATTCGTGACATGGCGCGCGACCGTCACCGGCTGACCGTCGTCTCGAACCGCGGTCCCATCCAGTACGCGCGGAGCGACGGCGAGCGCGTCGCGCTGCGCGGCAGCGGCGGCCTCGTCTCCGCGCTGCGCGGGCTGATCGGCGCGAACGACGTGACGTGGATCGTCTGCGCGATCTCCGACGAGGATCACGTCGTCGCCGCCGAGCAGGACGGCCGCGCGCTCGAGGAGACGGACGCCGTCGGCAATCCGTTCCGGCTGCACTTCGCCGATCCCGCGCCGGAGGACTACGCCGCGATGTACGGCGCGATCGCGAACCCGCTCCTGTGGTTCATCCAGCACGGCCTCTACGCATCGGGCGAGGAGCCCGTCGTCAGCACCGACGTGCGCGCAGCGTGGGCGGGCTACCGCCGCTACAACGCCGCGGTCGCCGCCGAGGCCGCGGTGGAGCGCGACTGCGACGCGCTGATGATCCACGACTACCAGCTCTACCTGGTGCCGGCGATGCTGCGCGAGTCGGGCGTCGACCGCCCGATCCTGCACTTCACGCACATCCCCTGGCCGGCGCCGGGCGCGTGGCAGCAGCTGCCGATCGACCTGCGCACGGAGCTCCTGCACGGGCTGCTCGGCGCCGACATCGTCGGCTTCCACACGCACCACGACGTGGACCACTTCCTCGCCACGTGCGCGCAGCTCGAGACCGGCGTGGAGGTCGACTGGGAGCGCGCCGTCGTGCGCGTCACGATCGACCGCACCCCGCGCGAGGTGCACGTCCGCGCCTACCCGATCTCGATCGACCCGGCCGAGTTCCGCGCGTACCTGCGCGATCCGGAGATGATCAAGGCGCACGCCGAGTTCCTGCGCACGCGGCCGAAGCGGCTGATCCTCCGGGTCGACCGCACCGACCCGTCGAAGAACATCCTGCGCGGCTTCCACGCCTACGGGCGCCTGCTCGACCGCCGCCCCGACCTGCACGGCGAGGTCCAGCTCCTGTCGCTCCTCGACCCGTCGCGCCTGGCTGTGCCGGTGTACGCCAACTACCTCAAGCGCATCAACGCGATCGCCGCCGAGGTCAACGAGGCGCACGGCCGTGACGGCTGGCTCCCCATCGACCTGCGCATTGGCGATAACTTCCCGACTGTCGTCGCCGCATACCGCGAGTACGACGCCCTCCTCGTGAACTCGATCGCCGACGGCATGAACCTGATCTCCAAGGAAGCGCCCCTGCTCAACGAGCGGGACGGCGTCGTCGTGCTCAGCGACGAGGCCGGCTCGCACGAGGAGCTCGAGCAGTGGGTGCTGACCGTCGACCCGCTCGACGTGGAGCAGACCGCAGCGCAGCTCGAGCGCGCGCTCGACCTGCCGCAGCCGGAGCGCGGCGAGCGCGCCGCGGCGATCCGCGCGTTCGTCGAGGAGCACGACGTGGCCCGCTGGATCGACCTCCAGCTCGCCGACCTCGAGCAGCTGGCGGCCGCGAGCGCATGACCGATCCGCTGCTGATCGTCGCGGCCCTCAACGGGACGCGCGGCGCCGACGAGTGCCCGAAGGTGCCGCTGTCCCCGCAGGACCTCGGGGCCGAGGCGCGGCGCGCGGTCGAGGCGGGTGCCGGGCTCGTCCACGTGCACGCCCGCACGTCCGATGGCGCGCCGAGCTTCGACTTCGTGATCGACGACATCGTCGCGGCGATCCGCGGCGCCGTGGACGTGCCCATCTCGATCTCCACGCAGCGCGCCCGCCAGACGTCGCTCGGCACCGTCACCGCGCTGTTCGGCGTGCTCAGCGATCTGCCCGACGTCGCCGCGGTCCACGTGCGCCCGCCGGAGCCCGACCTGCCGGCGCACCGCGAGGAGGCGCGCCAGATCCTCGAGGCGCTCGAGGGCGCCGACGTGCGGCCCGCGCCCGTGGCGGGCAGCCTCGACGCGATCGGCGACCTGCAGGCGCTCTACCAGGACCAGCTGCTCGGCCGCGCGCCGTTCCTCCTGCTCGGCCTCGGCGGTCCCACCTCGGAGTCGTCCGACCTCGCCGCGGGCACGCCCCAGAACGCCCTGCACCTGATCGACGCCGCGCACTCGGCGCTGGCGGGCCTCCCGATCGTGGCGGGCGGGCGCGACGCGTCGAGCCCCGTCGTCCAGGCCGTGGCCGCCGCCGCCGGCGAGCACATCCGCGTCGGCTTCGAGGACGCGATCACGCTGCCGAACGGCGAGGCGGCGACGTCGAACGCGCAGCTCGTCGAGCACGCCGTGCGGCTCGGCGCCGCGCTCGGACGCGCGCCGATGGCGCCCGCCGAGGCGCGCCGCCTCCTGCGCTGAGGCCCGCGTCCGCGCGATACGGTTGGCGCATGTCGCGTCGCGCCAAGATCGCCCTCGCCGCGCTCGTCGCGCTCGGCGCCGTCCTGCTCGGGGTCGGCCTCTGGGGCGTCACGCACCAGTCCGCCTCGTCGGCGGCGCCGACCGAGCAGAGCCTGATCCCGACGTTCCAGGGCGGCCCCGCGCCGGCGATCGTCGGCACGACGCTGGACGGCAGGCCGTTCGACCTCAAGGACCTCGCGGGCACGCCCGTGGTGCTCAACTTCTGGGCCTCGTGGTGCGGGCCGTGCCGGCGCGAGCTGCCCGCGATCGCCGCGTTCGCCAAGGCGCACCCCGAGGTGCAGGTGATCGGCGTCGACTACCAGGACAGCGCGAAGGCCGCGCGCGCCTTCGCGACGCAGCACGGGGCGACGTGGCCGAGCGTGATCGACGACGGCCCGATCGGCGCCGCGTACAAGGTGCCCGGCCTGCCCTCGACGTTCCTGATCGACCGGCAGGGCCAGCTCGTCGGCCGGCTCCTCGGCGAGGTGACCGAGCAGTCGCTCGACGCGCGCCTGAAGGACCTGACCGCGTGACCGCCGCGATCTCGCTGTCGGGCTTCGGCATCGCGACGGCCTTCGCCGCGGGCTTCATCTCGTTCCTCTCCCCCTGCGTGTGGCCGCTCGTGCCCGCCTACCTCTCGTACGTGTCGGGCGTGCCGTACGACGAGCTCGGCGCCAACACGCGCCGCGTCGCGATCACCACGCTCGCGTTCATCGGCGGCTTCACCGTGGTGTTCGCGCTCTACGGCGTGAGCGTCGGCTACCTCGGATCGCTCGTCGCCGACTACCGCCGGGCGATCGAGGTCGTCGGCGGGATCCTCGTGATCCTGATGGGCCTCGCGCTGCTCGGCTTCGCGCAGCGCCTCGTCGGCCGCGAGGCGCGCGTCGGCCTGCCCGCACGTCCGACCACGCTCGTCGGCGCCGGCGTGGCCGGCGTCGTCTTCGCCGTCGGCTGGACGCCGTGCATCGGCCCGGTGCTCACCTCGATCCTGCTCTACGCCGCGACGCAGGGCTCAGGCGGCGGCTCGCTGCTGCTGCTCGCCTACGGCATCGGGCTCGGCGTGCCGTTCCTGCTGTCGGGCCTGCTCGCCTCGTGGCTGCTCGAGCGCACCGGCGCCTACCGGAAGTACGGCGCGTGGATCAACCGCGTCGCCGGCGTCGTGATGATCATCGTCGGCATCCTGCTCGCCACCGGCCAGCTCGCGCAGATCACGCAGCAGCTGAGCGGCTACGGCCTCGTCGTCTAGAGGACGTAGCCGGCGAGCGGCAGGTTCAGGCGCGCGCTCGGCGTCAGCGGCTCGGGCCACGCGCCGACGGGGAACACGCCGAGCCCGATCACCTCGGGCAGCATCAGCCGGAACGGCCCGTCGCCGCGCAGGCGGAAGACGCCGGCCATCTCGGTCTCGTCGCCGAGCTCGTTGAGGTACGTGCCGACGTGCTCGGGCGGCGGCCCCGCGTAGCCGAGCTCCTCGCGCAGCTCGCGCACGACCGCCTCGAGGTACGACTCCTCGCCGTCGACGTGCCCCGAGCAGGCGAGGTCCCACCAGCCCGGCGAGGAGTCCTTGCGCAGCGAGCGGCGCTGGAAGAGCATCCCCTCCGAGGTCTCGACGATCACGCTGACCGAACGGTGGATCAGCGTCGGGTCGGCGTGGCACTCGGCGCGCGTGCGGTAGCCGAGCACCGCGTCGTCGCGGTCGACGACGCAGAACAGCTCGTCCTGCCGCTGCACGGGGGCCGGTTCCATGGGGCATATCGTATGGCGCGATGGCCAAGGTGCTCTCCGTCGTGGGCAACCGCCCGCAGTACGTCAAGGCCGCGCCGCTCTGCGTGGCGCTCGCGGCGCGCGCCGAGGTGGTCGGCGTGGACACGGGCCAGCACTACGACCCGGAGCTGTCGCAGGTGTTCTACGACGAGCTCGGCATCGCGCCGCCCGCGCACCGGCTCGAGGTCGGCTCGGGCTCGCACGCCGAGATGACGGCGCGCATCCTCGAGCGCATCGAGCCCGTGCTCGTCGCCGAGCGGCCCGACTGGTGCGTGGTCTACGGCGACACGAACTCCACGATCGCCGCCGCCCTCGCCGCCGCGAAGCTCGGCATCCCGCTGGCGCACGTCGAGGCCGGGCTGCGCTCGTTCGACCGCTCCATGCCCGAGGAGGTCAACCGCGTCCTCACCGACCGCGTGTCCGACGCGCTGCTCTGCCCCTCGCAGACGGGCGCCGACAACCTCGCCGCCGAGGGCATCACCGCGGGCGTGCACGTCGTCGGCGACGTGATGGCCGACGCCGCGCGGCTGTTCGGCCCGATCGCCGAGCGCTCGATGGCGCTCGCCGACCTCGGCCTCGAGCCCGGCGGGTACCTGCTCGCCACGATCCACCGGGAGGCGAACACGCGCCCGCCCGCGCTCGGCCGGCTCGTCGACGCCCTCAGCGCCCTCGACGCCGACGTCCTGCTGCCGCTGCACCCGCGCACCGCCGCTGCGCTCGACCGCGAGGGGCTCGCCTTCGGCGGCCGCGTCCGCGTCGTGCCGCCGGTGCCCTACCTCGCCTTCACCGCGCTCCTGCGCGGGGCCCGCGCGCTCCTCACCGACTCGGGCGGCGCGCAGAAGGAGGCGTGGTTCCACGCCGTGCCGTGCATCACGCTGCGCGACCGCACCGAGTGGATCGAGACGGTCGCGGCCGGCGGCAACGTGCTGGTCGGGGACGATCGGGAGGCGATCGCCGCCGCGGTGGCCACCCCGCCCCGCCCCGACGCGTGGCCGCCGCTGTACGGCGACGGGCACGCAGCAGAGCGCATCGCGAGCGTCCTGCTCGGCTCCTGACGCGGCATCGCAGGCGCCTTCCCCGGTACCATCCGCCGCGTGCAGCGCGATGTCGCAGTCGTCGGCGCCGGCTACGTCGGCCTCCCCCTCGCCGTCCGCCTCGCCGAGGCGGGGCGCACCGTGGTGTGCCTCGATCCGGCCGCAGACAAGATGGAGCGCCTCAACGCGGGCGACTCGTACATCGAGGACGTCGCCTCCGCCGACCTCAAGCGGCTCGTCGACGCCGGCACGCTGGCCGGCACGACGGACGAGGGCGAGCTCCGCGACGCCGACGCGATCCTGATCTGCGTCCCCACGCCGCTCGCCGAGCACCGCGAGCCCGACCTCGGCGCCGTGCGCGCCGCCACCGCCGCCGTCGCGCGCAACCTCCGCAAGGGCCACGTCGTCGTGCTCGAGTCGACGACGTACCCGGGCACGACGCGCGAGGTGCTGCAGCCGATGCTCGAGGAGGGCGGCCTCGCGGCCGGCACCGACTTCCACCTGGCGATGTCGCCCGAGCGCATCGACCCGGGCCGCACGGACTTCACGGTCCACACCACGCCGAAGGTGATGGGCGGCATCACGCCCGCCTGCGCCGAGCGCGCCGCGGCCGTCTACCAGGGCGCGGTCGACACGATCGTGCGCGTCTCGTCGCCCGAGGCCGCCGAGCTCGCGAAGCTGCTCGAGAACATCTTCCGCACCGTCAACATCGCGCTCGTCAACGAGCTCGCGATGCTCTGCGACCGCATGGGCCTCGACGTCTGGGAGGTCGTCGACGCGGCCGCCACGAAGCCGTTCGGCTTCATGCGCTTCGAGCCGGGCCCCGGCCTCGGCGGGCACTGCCTGCCGATCGACCCCTTCTACCTCACGTGGAAGGCGCGCGAGCACGAATTCTCGACCGAGTTCATCGAGCTGGCCGGCAAGGTCAACGAGAACATGCCGCACTACTGCGTCGACCGCATCGCGCGCGTCCTCAACGACGCCGCGAAGAGCGTGCGCAGCGCCGACATCCTGGTGCTCGGCGTGGCCTACAAGAACGACGTCGGCGACATGCGCGAGTCGCCCGCGCTGCCGATCATCGAGCTCCTGCGCGACCGCGGCGCGAACCTCAGCTACCACGACCCGCACGTCGCCGAGATGCCCGACCTGGGCCTCGCCTCGGTCGAGCTGACCGCCGACGCCGTGGCCGCCGCCGACTGCGTCGTGATCGTCACGGGCCACAACGACGTCGACTACGCGATGGTCGTGGACCGCGCCACGGCCGTGCTCGACCTGCGCAACGCGACGGGCCGCCGCGGGCTCGGAGGCGCGAATGTCCAGCGGCTCTGACGCCGTCCGCGTCGGCATCGTCGGCCTCGGCTACTGGGGCCCGAACCTCGCGCGCGCGCTCGCCGCGACGCCGGGCTGCGAGCTCGCCTACGCGTGCGACCTCGACGATGGCAACCGCGCCCGCCTCGAGGGCCGCTACCCCGGCACGGTCCTGACCGACCGCTTCGACGACCTGCTGGAGGACGACGCGCTCGACGCGATCGTCGTCGCCACGGGCGCGCCGAGCCACCACGCGATCGGGATGCGGGTGCTCGACGCGGGCAAGCACGCGCTGATCGAGAAGCCGCTCGCGCTGACCGTCGCCGACGCGCGCGAGCTCGTCGAGACGGCCGACCGCGGCGGCCGCGTGCTGATGGTCGGGCACCTGCTGCGCTTCCACCCCGTCTTCCAGCAGCTGCAGGGCATCGCCGCGTCCGGCGAGCTCGGCCGCGTGCTCTACCTCTACACGAACCGCCTCAACTTCGGCAAGGTGCGCGCCGACGAAAACGCGCTCTGGAGCCTCGCGCCCCACGACATCTCGCTGGCGCTGGCGCTGGCCGGCGAGCGACCCGAGGAGGTCTCGGCCCGCGGCGAGGCGTTCCTCCGCGAGGGCGTCGAGGACGTCGTGTTCGGCTACCTGCACTTCCCCGGCGGACTCGTCGCGCACCTCCACGTCTCATGGCTCGACCCGCACAAGAGCCGCAAGCTCACCGTCGTCGGCTCGGAGGGCATGGCCGTCTTCGACGACACCGAGGCCGACCGCAAGCTGACCGTCTACGAGAAGGCGTCGTCGCCCTCGCGCTTCGACACGTGGGGCGAGTTCCAGGCGCTGCGCACCGGCGACGTGAAGATCCCGCAGGTGCCGAACGCCGAGCCGCTCGTGCAGGAGACGAAGGCGTTCGTCGACGCGATCCGCGCCGGCGAGGCGACCGTCGCCTCGGGCGACGAGGGCCTCGCCGTGGTCGAGGTGCTGACGGCGCTGCAGACCTCGCTCGAGCAGCACGGGGCGCCGATCCGGCTGGACGCGCGATGAGCGGCGTCCACCCGACCGCGATCGTCGAGGACGGCGTCGAACTCGGCGCCGACGTCGAGATCGGCCCCTACGCGGTCGTGCGCGCCGGCACCGTGCTCGGCGACGGCGTGACGGTCGGCGAGCACGCGGTGCTCGGCAAGAGGCCGAAGCTCGGCCCCAAGTCCGTCGCCAAGGGCGGCGAGCTGCCCGGCCTCGTGGTCGGCGCGGGCGCGACCGTCTCGACGCACGCGATCGTCTACGCGGGCACCACGCTCGGCGAGCGCGTCATCATCGGCGACCACGCGTTCGTGCGCGAGCGCTGCGCGATCGGCGCGCAGACGGTGATCGGCCGCGGCGTCACCGTGGAGAACGACACGGTGATCGGCGAGGGCTGCCGCGTGCAGTCGCAGTCGTACATCACGGCGAGGAGCGTGCTCGAGGACGACGTCTTCATCGCGCCGTGCGTCGTCACGACGAACGACAACTTCATGGGCCGTACCGAGCGCCGCCACGCGCTGCTCAAGGGCCCGACGGTCCGCCGCGGCGCGCGCATCGGCGGCGCCGTGTGCCTGTGCCCCGGCATCGAGGTCGGCGAGGAGGCGTTCATCGGCGCCGGCGCCGTGGTCACGAAGGACGTGCCGGCCGGCACCGTGATGGTCGGCGTGCCCGCGCGCGTGCTGCGCGACGTGCCCGACGACGAGCTCCGCGCCAACGGCGGCTGACCCGCCCGTGCACGTCGCGCTCGCCGGCTTCCTCACCGGCCTCTCGCTGATCGTCGCGATCGGCGCGCAGAACGCCTACGTCCTGCGCCTCGGCCTGGCCCGCACGCACGTCGGGCTGGCCGTCCTGATCTGCGCGACAGCCGACGCGGTGCTGATCGCGGCCGGCGTCGGCGGCCTCGGCGCGCTCGTGCAGGCGCACGGCGACGTGCTCACCGCGATCGCCCTGATCGGCGCCGCGTACCTGCTCCTGTTCGCCGTCCGCTCGGCGCGCAGCGCGCTCCACCCCGAGGTCCTGCTGCCGTCCGACCAGCCGCCGCAGGCCGCCGGCGCGGTCGCGCTCGCCGTGCTCGGGTTCACGTTCCTGAACCCGCACGTCTACCTCGACACGGTGCTCCTGGTCGGCACGATCGGCGCGTCGTTCGGCGATGACCGCTGGTGGTTCGCGCTCGGCGCCGCGCTGGCCAGCGCCGTGTGGTTCGCCGGCCTCGGC
>JBPCSR010000221.1:0-3411 GCA_051006935.1 Gaiellales bacterium | reverse complement strand
GGTCACGGTCTTGATGACGTCCGGGCCGGTGATGAACATGTGCGAGGTCTGGTCGACCATCACGGTGAAGTCGGTGATCGCCGGCGAGTAGACCGCGCCGCCTGCGCACGGGCCCATCACGAGCGAGATCTGCGGGATCACGCCGGAGGCGTCGACGTTGCGCTGGAAGATGTCGGCGTAGCCGCCGAGCGAGACGACCCCCTCCTGGATGCGCGCGCCGCCGGAGTCGTTGATGCCGACGATGGGGCAGCCGTAGCGCAGCGCCAGGTCCATCACCTTGCAGATCTTCTCGGCGAAGACCTCGCCGAGCGAGCCGCCGAAGACCGTGAAGTCCTGCGAGAAGGCGAAGACGCGGCGGCCGTGGATCAGGCCGTGGCCGGTGATGACGCCGTCGCCGTACGGGCGCCGGTCGGCCAGCTCGGCGTTGCGATGCTGGGCGTAGCGGTCGATCTCGCGGAACGTGCCCGGGTCGAACAGCGCCTCGATGCGCTCGCGCGCGAGTCCCTTGCCGCGGGCGCGCTGGCGCTCCTCGGCCTTCGGGTCGACGTGCTCGGAGGCCGTGCGCAGCTCCTCGAGGTGGGCGATGCGCTCTGCGGTGGTGCCGGGATCGTGGCGATCGGTCACGGTATCTCGTCTTCCTCGGGGACGGCGGGAGAATACCCCGTCCAGGCGGGATCAGCGGTCGTGCGTCCCCCACGCCTCGCGCAGCACGCCGCACACCTCGCCGACGGTGGCGTGCGCGGCGAGGGCGTCCTTCATCGGCGGCAGCAGGTTGGCGTCGGAATCGGCGGCGGCGCGCACCGCGGCCAGCGCCGACGCGACGGCGCCTGCGTCGCGCGCGGCGCGGACGGCCTGCGTGCGCGCGACCTGCTGCGCCTCGAGGCTCGCGTCGATCCGGTGGATCGGCACCTCCGGCTCCTCCTCGTTGCGGTAGCGGTTGACGCCGACGACGACATCCTCCCCCCGCTCGAGGCGCTGGAGCGCGCGGTAGGCCGACTCCTCGATCTGGTCCTGCACGAAGCCCTGTTCGATCGCGACGACGCTGCCGCCGAGGCCGTCGATCTCCTCGATCAGCGCGAGCGCGCGCGCCTCGAGCTCGTCCGTCAGCTGCTCGATGTACCAGGAGCCGCCGAACGGGTCGGCCGTCGCCGTCACGCCCGCCTCGTGCAGCAGCACCTGCTGGGTGCGCAGCGCGAGCGTGGCCGCGTGCTCGGTGGGCAGCGCCAGCGCCTCGTCGAAGCCGTTCGTGTGCAGCGACTGGGCGCCGCCGGCCGTGGCCGAGAAGGCCTGGAGGGCGACGCGGACGAGGTTCACCTCGGGCTGCTGCGCCGTCAGCGTCGAGCCGCCCGTCTGCGCGTGGAAGCGGAGCATCTTCGAGCGTTCGTCCTTCGCGCCGAAGCGCTCCTCCATGAAGCGCGCCCACATGCGGCGCGCCGCGCGGAACTTGGCGATCTCCTGGAAGACGTCGTTGTGCGCGTTGAAGAAGAACGACAGGCGCGGCGCGAACGCGTCGACGTCGAGCCCCGCGGCGACCGCCGCCTCCACGTAGGCGAGGCCGTTGGCGAGGGTGAAGGCGAGCTCCTGCACCGCCGTCGAGCCGGCCTCGCGGATGTGGTACCCGGAGATCGAGATCGTGTTGAAGCGCGGCAGGTGCTCCTTCGCGTACGCGATCGTGTCCACCGTCAGGCGCATCGACGGGCGCGGCGGGAAGATGTAGTTCCCGCGCGCCGCGTACTCCTTGAGGATGTCGTTCTGGATCGTGCCGCTCAGCTGCTCCGGCGCGACGCCCTGGCGCTCGCCCGTCAGCTGGTAGAGGAGCAGCAGCACCGAGGCGGGCGCGTTGATCGTCATCGACGTCGACACGTCGCCGAGCGGGATGCCCGCGAACAGGCGCTCCATGTCCTCGACCGAGTCGATCGCGACGCCGGTGCGGCCGACCTCGCCGAGGCTGCGCGGGTCGTCGGAGTCGAGCCCGAGCTGCGTCGGCAGGTCAAAGGCCGTCGAGAGGCCCGTCTGCCCGCGCTCGAGCAGGAGGTGGAAGCGCTCGTTCGTCTCCTCCGCGCTGGCGAAGCCCGCGTACTGGCGCATCGTCCACGGGCGCGACCGGTAGCCGTCCGGGCGGATGCCGCGCGTGTACGGGTAGCTCCCCGGCTCGCCGACCGCATCGGCGCCCGGGCCCGCGCAGGCGGGGGGCACCGGGATGCCGGACTCGGTCGTGACCTGATCCTCGCTCACGGGAGCGGAGCGTAGCCGCATCGGCCGCATCGGCACGCCCGTAGACTGCGGCCGTGCCGACCGTCACCGTCCGCCTCTTCGCCGGTCTGCGCGAGCGCGCGGGCACCGGCGCCATCGCGCTCGAGGTGCCGGCCGACGCCACGGCCGGCGACGTCTGGGCCCTGCTCGCGCTCGGCGAGCAGCCGCCCGGGATCGCCTACGCCGTCAACCGCGCCTACGCCGACGCCGACGCTCCGCTGGCCGAGGGCGACGAGGTGGCGCTGATCCCGCCCGTCTCGGGCGGCTCCGACGAGCCCCGGATCGGCGTCGCGATCGACGACGCGCCGATCGACATCGCGGCCGCCCACGCCCGCGCGGGCGATCCGCGCGCCGGCGCGCAGGCCGCCTTCACCGGCACCGTGCGCAACGCCACGGGCGCGCGCGAGGTCGTGCGCCTCGAATACGAGGCCTACGACGAGATGGCGCTGCTCGAGCTCGAGCGCATCGCGCGCCAGGCGGCCGCCGACCATGCGCTCCTCGCCGTCGAGATCGTCCACCGCACCGGCGTCGTGCTGCCCGGCGAGGCCTCGGTGGTGATCGTCGCCACGGCCCGCCACCGCCCGTCCGCGCTCGCGGCGACCGCGTGGATCATCGAGCAGCTCAAGGTCTCCGTCCCGATCTGGAAGCGCGAGGTCTACGCCGACGGCGCCGTCTGGGTCGGGCGCGGCTCCTGAGCTAGAGCTTCCTGCCGCCCCGCATGTCGGGGTGGTTGCGCGAGAAGTCGGGGCGCAGGTCGTCGAGCTCGCGCGTGCGGGCGATCGCCGGCCGGGCGCCGACGCGCGCGAAGTGCTCCTGCACGGGCGCGCCGCCGACCTGCACGTCGTCGACGAACGACTGCCAGCCGACGAGCATGTAGAGGTAGATGTCGGCGACGGTGAAGCGGTCGCCGAGGCACCACTCGCGGCCGGCGAGCTGCTCGTCGAGGTAGGCGCCGTGCTGGGCCATCGCGCTGAGGCCCTTCGCGCGGATCCCCGCGGCGCCCGCCTCGTCGGTCGTCAGCGCGGCCGGCATCATCAGCGGCCACCAGGCGCCGTGGAGCGTGTTCGCGGTCCACATGATCCAGCGGTAGACGTCGGGGCGGCGCGGATCGCCGATCGGCGGGATCAGGCCCGCCTCGGGGAAGCGGTCGGCGATGTG
>JBPCSR010000220.1:0-4018 GCA_051006935.1 Gaiellales bacterium | reverse complement strand
GGCGTGGGCCACGGCGTCGACGCGATCATCGTGCTCGGCGGCGACGGCACGTCGAACGAGGTGCTCAACGGCATCGGCGCCGAGGTGCCGATCGGCCTTCTCCCCGGCGGCGGCACGAGCGTGATGCCGCGCAACCTCGGGCTCCCGCCCTCGATCCCGGCGGCGGCACGCCGCCTCGCCGCTGCGCTGCGCGAGGGGACGGAGCGGCATGTGCAGATCGGACGCCTGAACGGCCGCCGCTTCGCGTTCAACTGCGGCGTCGGCCTCGACGCGGCCGTCGTGCGCCGCGTGGACGGGCAGGTGCGCACGGGCAAGCAGCGGCGGTCGCCCGACGTCGTCTACGCCCGCGAGCTCGCCAAGCTCGTGGCGCGCGGGCAGTTCAGCCAGCCGCACATCACGCTCCACACGAGCAACACGACGGAGCGCGTGGCCTACGTGATCGCCGTCAACCTCGCGCCGTGGTCGTACATCGGGCCGCTGCCGCTCGACCTCGCGCCGACCGCGACCGCCGACGGCGGCCTCGACGTGATCGCCCCGCGCCGCATGTACCGCCGCGACCTGCTCGGCTTCGCCCAGCGCATCCTCGTCGACCAGCGCCACGCGCGCGGCTCCGGCGATCCGCGCATCGCGTACTGGCACGACGTCTCGACTGTGGAGCTCCGCTGCGACACGCCGTTCCCGGCGCAGGTCGACGGCGACGACTGCGGCGACGTGCTCGACGTCCTGATCGACGTCGACCGCGAGGGTGCGCGCTACCTGATCTGACCCGTACGATTCGCGCATGGACATCCTCTTCGCCGTCAGCCAGGGCGCCGGGCTCGCCGTCGCCTGCGGCCTCGCCGCCGTCCTCCCGCTCGGCGTGCTCGCCGTCGCCGCGATCCTCGGCTGGACGCCGGGCGCGCTGGCCTTCGCCGACACCGCGGCCTTCGCGGCCGTGGCGTGGATCGCCGGAATCGTCGAGGCGGCGGCACGCGCCGTCCTGCCGATCCCGATCCGCATAGCGCTGAGCGCGGTCGGCGCCGCCGCGGCCTTCGAGATCGCGGCCGGCGACCGGCTCCCGTTCGTCGGGCTGGTGGTCGGCGCGCTGATCGGCGCCGGCACGGCCTGGACCACGACCCGCATGGCCGACCGTGCGATCGCCGGCGGCGGTACCCGCTGGGGCGTGACCGGCATCGTCGCCGTCGCCGCGATCGTCGTGGCGGCCGTCGCGATCATCCCGATCGCCGGCTTCGTGCTCGTGGCGATCGCGATCTGGTTCGGCGTGCGCTCGCGCCGCGACGACCAGTCGCGCTACCAGGGCCTCCGCGTCCTGCGATGACCCCGCGCCGGCTCGTCCTGGCGGCGGCGTGCGCGCTCTGCCTCGCCCTCTGGCCCACGGGCGCGTGGGGTGCGGCGCCGAAGCTGTCGAGCCTCCAGGCGCAGGCCCTCGCCGAGAGCGCGCACGGAGTGCCCGCGCTGCGGGCCGGCAACCCGCTGGCCCAGTGGTCGTGCACGTACGCCGACCAGAGCGCGTTCTGGAACTGCCAGCTGAGCGCGGCCTCCACCGGCCAGACGCTCGCGACCGTCAAGATCTTCGATCCGCAGCGGCGCGTGTGGAGCGTGACGATCCCGCCCGCGGCGGCGCCCAAGCAGCGCTTCGACGAGAAGCAGGCGCTGGCGATCGCCGGCCGCGACCCGAAGGCGGCGGACTGGGTGGCCCGCTATCGCGACCACGGGCGCAAGGTGACCTCGTTCGCGACGCTGAGCCTCGGCACCTGGCAGGCGAAGTGGTACTCGGGCGACGCGGAGATCGCCGAGGTCGGCGTGTCCGACGCCACGGGCCAGGTGACGTACTCCCGCACCGGTCCGCAGGTGGCCTGGTCGATGGCCCGCGGCGGACAGGGCTTCGGCCGCCTGATCAACGAGCCGTGGGCGATCGGCACGCTGATCGTCCTGTTCGTCCTCGTCCTGCTCGACTGGCGCCGTCTGCGCTCGCTCCACACGCTCGACATCCTCGCGATCGTGTCGCTCGCCGCCTCGCTGTGGTGCTTCAACCGCGGCCTCGTCTTCTGGGCCGTCCCCCTGCAGTACCCGCCGCTGGTCTACCTCCTCTTCCGCATGCTGATGATCGGCCTCGGCCGCACGCCGCGACCCGCCTTCACCACGCGCCTGCCGCTGTGGGCGATGGTCGTGCTGATCCTCGTGCTCGCCGTCGGGCGCATCGGCTTCAACGCCTACTCGTCGAACGTCGTCGACGTCGGCTACGCGGGCGTCGTCGGCGCCGACCGCATCCTCGACGGCCGCAGCCCGTACGGGAGCTTCCCGATCAAGACGCAGACGCCCTGCGGGACGCGCTACGCCGACGGCACCTATAGCGGCTACATCCAGGCGAACGGGACGTGCGAGACGGCGATCGAGCGCGGTGACACGTACGGGCCGGCGATGTACCTCGCGTACGTGCCGGGCACCGCCGCGCTCGGCTGGACGGGACGCTGGGACGACCTCCCCGCCGCGCACTTCACGACCGGCCTCTTCGACCTGCTCACGGCGATCGGCCTCGCGGTCTTCGGCTGGCAGTTCGGCGGCCGACGGCTCGCCGCGGCGATGGCGCTCTTCTGGCTCGCCGTCCCGTGGAGCGCGTACACGTTCATGAGCGACTCGAACGACACGATCGTCGCGGCGCTGCTCGCCTGGAGCGCGGCGCTGATCGCGCGCCCGCTGGGCCGCGGCGCGCTGCTGATGCTCGCGGCGCTGGCGAAGTTCGCGCCGCTGATCCTGATCCCGCTGTGGCTGCGCCTCGACCGACCCGCGCCGGCACCGCGCGGCGAGTGGCCGTACGGCGCCCCGACGCTGCGGCCGACGCGCGCCGGCCGGATCTGGGGCGCCGTGCGCCCCGGGCCCGGCTCGGGCTGGACGCTGCTCGGCATGGCCGTCGTCACCGCCGCGCTGGCGGGCATGCTGCTCGCCCTCGACGGCAGCGGGGCGCTGCGGATGTTCTGGGACCGCACGTTCGGCTGGCAGCTCGACCGGCCATCGCCGTTCTCGCTGTGGGACTGGGGTGCGTACCCCGGCTTCCCCGACCTGGCGATCGTCCAGCAGATCCTCAAGGCCGCGCTCGTGCTCGGCGCGCTCGCGCTGTTCGTCGTGCCGCGGCGCCTGGACCCCGCGCGCGCCCTGGCCTTCGCCGGCGCGCTGATGATCGGGTTCCAGATCGTGCTGACGCACTGGATGTACCTCTACCTGCCCTGGGTGATGGTGCTCCTCGCCCTTGCCCTGCTCGCGCCGCGCGTGGGCTACCCCCGCGAGACGCGCGTGGCCGCGATCGACGAGGCGCTGCCGCGCCGACGCGCTGCGGCTCCGACTGCGGGGTGATACCCGTTTCGGGGAGCGTCGTCAGATTCCGCTCGGCAACGGCCTGCGGCCTCCGCTAGATTCAGGCCACCACCTGAGGGAGGATCCATGTCGTTTCGCCACGCGCTCTCCGTGCTCCTCGCGCTCGCCGCGCTCGTGGTCGCCGTGCCGGCCGCGTCCGCGCAGACCCTGCCGGCCAACCGCGGCGACTTCCAGATCGCCATCAACCTCGGCGGCGGGCCGGCACCCGACGCGCAGCCGAGCTGCACGCCCGACCTGACCACGATCGGCGTCGCCCTCCTGGCCGGCCAGACGCCCGAGGCGACGACCTGCACGGAGTCGAGCAGCGCCACGCAGAAGCCGACCACCGGCACCGCATCGAACCCGACGCTGGCGGCGACCGATCCAGGCTTCAACACCGGCACGATCAACGCGCTCTGCGACTCGTCGCAGACCGTCAGCATGGGCCTGGCGGTCAGCACGAGCGGTCCGAAGCTCAACAAACTGACCGGTTCGGCGTTCTACGCGTGCGACTTCACGATGGCGTTCCAGGACGCGCAGGCGAGCTCGCTAGTCGGAACGATCGAGGTCAACGCCACGATCGGCAACGCCGACGGCACCACGGACGGCAGCACGATCAACGTGGCGCTGAACGGGACCGTCTACGTGACCTCCGGCACCGGCGTCT
>JBPCSR010000219.1:0-2815 GCA_051006935.1 Gaiellales bacterium | reverse complement strand
GCGGATCCGGCGCAGCCGTACGGCGCCGTGCTGCCCTGGCCTGCGTCGCTCGGCGGCCGGCCGGCGCGCGCGGCCGGCGCCCACGTCGTCCTCGTCAACGGCCACGCGGCGCTGTTCGTCGAGCGCGGCGGACGCACGCTCACGCCGTTCGCCGAGCTCGACGACGCCGTCCACAGGGCGGCGCTGCGCGCGCTGGCCGAGGCGGTCGAGCGCGGCCTCGTCAAGCGCCTCGGCGTCGAACGCGTCGCGGGCGCGACCGCGCTCGGGGGCGCGTGGGAGGAGCGACTCGTCGCCGCGGGCTTCCGCGTCGGCCCCAACCGGCTCACGCTCGGCTAGGCGTCGCCGCACGAGAAGGGCCCCGCCCGGCGCGCGGCCGGGCGGGGCCCTCGGCGTGCGGTGCTAGCCCTTGACGTCGGCCAGGGCGCCCTTGAGCGCCGTGGCGAGCTCGTCGATCTGCGCGCGCTCGCAGATCAGCGGCAGGGCGGTCACGACCATCGGCTTGACGCGCACGTCGGGCCGGACGATCACGCCGTGCTTGCGGGTGGCGCCGGCGACCGGGGCCGTCAGCGCGTTGTCCGTCAGCTCGAGCGAGTGGTAGAAGCCCTTGCCGCGGGCCTCGACGACCAGGTCGCTGGAGGCGGCCACGTCGGCCATCGCGGCCGCGTAGTAGTCCTCGTTGGCGAGGACGTTGTCCATCACCCCGAGGCGCTCCATGATGTCGAGGTTCGCGAGCGACACGGCGCACGCCAGCGGGTGGCCGCCGAACGTGAAGCCGTGGGCGTACATCGCGTCCGCGTTGATCAGCGGCTCGCCGACGGCCTCGGTGAAGACCACGCCGCCGCACGGCGCGTAGCCCGAGGTGATGCCCTTGGCGAACGTGCAGATGTCGGCGTTGAAGCCGAGACGATCCGACGCGAACCACGCGCCGACGCGGCCGAAGCCGGTGATCACCTCGTCGCACCAGAGCAGGACGCCGTAGCGGTCGCAGATCTCGCGGACCTTCGCCCCGTAGCCATCGGCCGGCGGCAGGCCGCCGCCGTTCTGGATCGGCTCGACGACGACGGCCGCGACGGTGTCGGGGCCCTCGGCGAGGATCTGCTGCTCGATCGCGTCGGCGCACGTGAGCGTGCAGCCGCCCTTGTCGTGGCAGTAGAGGCAGGTGCGCTGGTGCGTGTTCGGCGCGTGCCGCACGTTCGGGTCGAGCGGCTCGAACGGCGTGCGCGACAGCGGGATGCCCGTCAGCGCGAGCGCGCCCATCGTGCAGCCGTGGTACGCGCCGCGCCGCGCGATGATCTTGCGCTTGAGCGGCTGGCCCTTCGCGAGGAAGTGCTGGCGGACGAGCTTCATCGCCGACTCGACCGACTCGGACCCGCCCGACGTGAGGAGGACGCGGGACATGCGGTCGGGCGCGAGGCCGAGGATGCGCTCGGTCAACGCGAGCGCCGACGGGTGCGTGGCGGCCCAGTTCGGGTAGAAGCAGAGCTCCTCGAGCTGCTTGGCCGCGGCCTCGCCGATCTCCTTGCCGTGCGAGTAGCCGATCTGCGTCGTGAACAGGCCGGAGACGCCGTCGAGCAGGCGATTGCCGTCCTTCTCGATCGCGTACGGGCCCTCGCCCGAGACGATCACGGGCGGCGACTGATTCTGGAAATCAGCCATCTTGGACCAGTTGAGCCACTCGCCCTTGTGGGCGTCTTCGGGCAGGGATTCGAACGTAACCGGGTTCACGTGGACGCACCTCCTCGTACGTACCCCGGAGTATGGCGCACTTGGAGGCGGGTGGATACCCTGCATCCCGCATGGCGACGGCGCTGACGGAGACGATGCTCGACGGCTCCCCGGCGCTCGCGCTGCGCGCCGGGGACCTCGCCGCGACCGTCGTGCCCGGCGTCGGCATGGTCGTGGCGTCGCTGCGGCACGGCGACGACGAGCTGCTCGGCCAGCGCGGCGGGCTCGCCGCCTACCGCGACCGCGGCTCGAGCTTCGGCCTGCCGCTCCTGCACCCGTGGGCGAACCGCCTCGGCGGGCTGGACTACGCGGTCGGCGACGTGCACGTCGCGCTCGACCCCGCGACGTCGCCGATCCGGCTCGACGGCAACGGCCTGCCGATCCACGGGCTGCTCACCGCCAGCCCGCTGTGGGAGGTCGGCCATGCGGAGGCCGACGACGGCGGCGCGGAGGTGATGGCGACGCTCGACTTCGGGGCGCACCGCGACCTGCTCGCCGGATTCCCGTTCCCCCACGCGCTCGCGCTCACGCACCGGCTCGACGCGGGCGGGCTGCAGACGACCCTGACGGTGATGCCGACGGGCGACGTGGCCGTCCCGATCGCCTTCGGCTTCCACCCGTACCTCGCACCCGGCGGGACCCGGGCGGACTGGCTGATCGACCTGCCCGTGACGGCGCACGCGCTGCTCGACGAGCGCGGCCTCCCGACCGGCGAGGCGGAGCGCGCCCACCCGGGCCCGCGCGCCCTCGCCGACGCGGCGTACGACGACCTCTACCCCGCGATCGAGCCCGAGGCCGTGTTCGCCGTCGCGGCGGGGTCCCGGCGCCTCGAGGTCGCGTTCGGCCCCGGCTTCCCGTGCGCCCAGGTGTACGCGCCGGCCGACGCGGCGTTCGTCTGCTTCGAGCCGATGACCGCGCCGACCGACGCGCTGCGCTCCGGCGACGGCCTGCGGCTCGTCGAGCCGGGCGGCTCGTTCACCGCCGCCTTCCGCATCGACGTCCTCGGCGGCTAGGCGTGCCCGAGGGCGACACCCTCGAGTTCGCCGCGCGCCGCATGCAGCCGCTCGTCGGGCACGTACCCGTGATCGAG
>JBPCSR010000218.1:0-9133 GCA_051006935.1 Gaiellales bacterium | reverse complement strand
GCGCCCTCGAGCGAGGACAGGAGGACGCGGCGCAGCGAGTTGCCGAACGTGTAGCCGAAGCCCCGCTCGAGCGGTTCGACGACGAACACGCCCTCGGTCGCGGAGACCTCCTCGTGGACGATCTGCGGCATCTGGAATTCAAGCATGCGGGTGCTCACTTCGAATACAGCTCCACGATCAGCTGCTCTTGGACAGGGGTATCGATCTCATCACGGTCAGGCATGCGGAGCACCTTGCCCGTGAGGTTGTCATGGTCGGCCTGGAGCCAGTTCGCGACCGACGCGGTGAGGTCGGTGGCGCTCCGGACCGCGGACTCGCCGGCGGCGCCAGGGCGCAGCGACACGATGTCGTCCGCGCGCACCTGGTACGACGGGATGTTGACCCGGCGGCCGTTGACATGGAAGTGGCCGTGCCGCACGAGCTGGCGCGCCTGGGCGCGCGACGCGGCGAAGCCGAGGCGGTAGACGACGTTGTCGAGGCGCATCTCCAGGAGGCGCAGCAGCTCCTCGCCGGTGATGCCCTGGCGACGCGAGGCCTTCTCGTAGTAGTTGCGGAACTGCTTCTCGAGGACGCCGTAGTAGCGGCGGGCCTTCTGCTTCTCACGCAGCTGGAGCAGGTACTCGGACTGCTTGATGCGGCCGCGGCCGTGCTGGCCCGGCGGATACGAGCGGCGCTCGACGGCGCACTTCTCGGTGAGGCAGCGCTCGCCCTTGAGGAACAGCTTCACGCCCTCGCGGCGGCACTGGCGGCACTTGGGATCGGTAACGCGGGCCATTGCTCAGCAGCCTCCTAGACCCGCCGCCGCTTGCGGGCGCGGCAGCCGTTGTGGGCCTGCGGGGAGACGTCGCGGACGCCGATGATCTCGAGTCCGGCGGCCTGCAGGGAGCGCATGGCGGTCTCGCGACCCGAGCCCGGCCCCTTCAGGAAGACCTCGATCTTCTGGAGACCGTGCTCCATGCCCTCGCGGGCGCAGAGGTCGGCGGTCACCTGCGCGGCGAACGGCGTCGACTTGCGCGACCCCTTGAAGCCGGCGGCACCCGCGCTCTTCCACGCGAGGACGTTGCCCTCCTTGTCGGTCAGCGCGACGATCGTGTTGTTGAACGACGTCTTGATATGCGCCTGGCCGACGGCCACGTTCTTGCGCACCTTGCGGCGCGTGCGGCCGCGGGTGCCACCAGATCGACGAGGAGGAGCCATGAAGCGGGGAAGTCCTTTCCTTAGGCCTTGCGAGCGCGGCCGACGGTCTTCTTCGGTCCCTTGCGGGTGCGGGCGTTGGTCTTCGTGCGCTGGCCGTGCACCGGCAGACCCCGGCGATGGCGGATGCCGCGATAGCAGCCGATCTCCATCAGGCGCTTGATGTTGGCGGAGCGCTCACGGCGCAGGTCGCCCTCGACCTGGACGTTGGCGTCGATGTACGCGCGGAGGCGCGCCACCTCCTCGTCCGTGAGGTCGCGGACCTTCTGCTGCGACGCGATGCCGAGTTCCTTGCAGACCGCCTGGGCGGTCGAGCGGCCGATGCCGTAGATGTACGTCAGGCCGATCTCGACGCGCTTCTCCCGGGGGATGTTGACTCCAGCGATACGTGCCACGAGCTACCCCTGACGCTGCTTGTGTCGGGGGTTCGGGCAGATCACCAGCACCACGCCGGAGCGCCGGATGACTCGGCACTTGTCGCACATCGGCTTGACGCTGGGACGGACCTTCATGGAACCCTCGGGTGTGGATCGGACGGGATTGCGCGCACGGCAGGCCAAGCGGCCGCACCGGTGCGCGGAGGGGCACCGTAGCAGAGCATCGAAATCCGGTGCGTCAGGTGCATCAGATGGGCCGATCCACGATCGATCGGCCGTTCGCGAGGGTCAGAACGCGCGGTCCCTCCTCGGTGATCGCGACCGTGTGCTCGAAGTGCGCGGCGAGCGAGTCGTCGACCGTGAAGATCGACCAGCCGTCGTCGTCGACGTGGATCTCGTAGGAGCCGTCGGTGATCATCGGCTCGATCGCGAGCGTCATGCCCGGCTTGAGCTCGGGGCCCGTGCCCGCTTCGCCGTAGTTGCGGACCTGCGGATCCTCGTGCATGGAGCGCCCGACGCCGTGCCCGACGAGGTCGCGCACGACGGCGAACCCGGCCCCCTCCACCACGCCCTGGACGGCGTGGCCGATGTCCCCGAGCCGTCCGCCCGCCTGGCACGCGGCGACGGCCGCGGCGAGCGACGCCTGGCACGTGCGCAGCAGCTCGCGGGTGCGCTCGGGCACCTCGCCGATGGCGATCGTCACGGCGGAGTCGCCGACGAAGCCCTGGCGCGTGACGCCCACGTCGATCGAGAGGATGTCGCCCTCCTGCAGCACCACCTCGTCGCTGGGGATGCCGTGGACGATCATCGTGTTCGGCGAGGCGCAGATCGAGCCGGGGAAACCGCGGTAGCCCTTGAAGGTCGGCACGCCGCCGGCGGCGCGGATATGGCCCTCGGCGATCTGGTCGAGGTCGAGCGTCGACATGCCCGGCCGCGCTGACTCGGCCAGGAGCTCGAGCGTCTCGGCGACGATCGCCCCGGCCGCGGCCATGCGGTCGAGGTCGCGCGGGGACTTCCGGTGGATCACGCGGGCAGCGCCGCGTCGATCCTGGCGGCGACCTCGTCCGTCGTGCCCATGCCGTCGATGACGACCTCGCGCACGCCGGCGCGCTGGTAGTGCTCGCGCACCGGCAGCGTCTGCGCCAGGTAGACGTTGCGGTACCGGTTGCGCACGACGTCGGGCTCGTCGTCGGGGCGCCGCACGAGCGGCAGGCCCTCGTCGTCGTCGACGCCCGGCGTCTTCGGGGGGTCGTAGAGCTCGTGGTAGACGCGGCCGTTCTGCGCGGTCAGGCGGCCCGAGATGCGACGCACGACCTCCTCCTCGGCGACGTCGAGCACGAGCACGCAGTCGAGCGGGCTCCCCCGCTCCGCGAGCATCGCGTCGAGCGCGTCGGCCTGCGCGACGGTGCGCGGGAAGCCGTCGAGCAGGAAGCCGGTGGCGGCGTCGGGCTCGGCGATGCGGTCGGCGAGCATGCGCACGACGAGCTCGTCGGGCACGAGGTCGCCGGCGTCCATGTAGCCCTTGGCCTCCACGCCGAGCTCGGTGCCGCCCTTGACGTTGGCGCGCAGGATGTCGCCGGTCGAGATGTGCGGGATCGCGAGGCGCTCGGCCAGGCGCGGCGCCTGCGTCCCCTTGCCGGCCCCGGGCGGGCCGAAGATGAGGTACGCGCCGGGCACTACTTCAGGAAGCCCTCGTAGTGGCGCATCATCACCTGCGACTCCATCTGCCGCATCGTGTCGAGCGCCACGCCCACGACGATCAGGATCGACGTGCCGCCGAGCGCCTGGGCCACGGCCTGCGAGAAGCCGCCGTACTTGATGAAGATCGTCGGGGCGATCGCGATCGTGCCGAGGAACAGCGCGCCGGGCAGCGTGAGCCGCGTCATCACGCGGTCGAGGTACTGCGCGGTCGGGCGGCCCGGACGGACGCCGGGGATGAACCCGCCGTTCTTCTTGAGGTTCTCCGCCTGCTCCGTCGGGTTGAACTGCACCGCGGTGTAGAAGAACGAGAACATGACGATCAGGCCGAATTCGAGGATCAGCGACGCCCATGAGGCGGGCGCGAACCAGTTCGCGAGGAAGTTCAGCGACGGCACGAGCTGGCCGATCGTCGGCGGCAGGAACAGCACCGCGACCGCGAAGATCACCGGGATCACGCCCGCCATGTTCACGCGCAGCGGCATGTACGTGGAGCCGCCCGTGGTCATGCGGCGGCCCACCATGCGCTTGGCGTACTGGATCGGGATGCGGCGCTGGCCCTCGTTCACGTAGACGACCGCGACGATCACCGCGAGCACGATGATCGGCAGGCTCAGGCGCTGGAACGTGCCCGAGTTGGCCCAGGCGCGGACGCCGACCGGGAGCGACACGAGGATCGACGCGAAGATGATCAGCGACTGGCCGTTGCCGATGCCGCGCTGCGTGATCAGCTCGCCGATCCACATCAGCAGCGTCGTGCCGGCCGTCAGCGTGACGACGATCAGGATGAACGAGCGCGGCGTGAGGCTGGTCAGCGAGTTGCTGCCGCCCAGCACCGAGCCGTTGTGGAACAGGATCACGTAGCCGATCGACTGCAGCATCGCGAGGGCGACGGTGAGATAGCGCGTGTACTGCGTGATCTTCTTCTGGCCGCCCTCGCCCTCCTTCTGGAGCGCCTCGAGCCTCGGCAGCACCACGGTCAGGAGCTGCATGATGATCGACGCCGTGATGTACGGCATGATCCCGAGCGCGAAGAACGAGAGGTTCTTGAGCGCTTGCCCCGAGAAGAGGTTCAGGTAGCCCAGGATCGTCGAGCCGGCGCCGCCCGCGAAGAGGTTCTGGATCTCCTTCGTGTTGACGCCCGGCGTGGGCAGCCACGAGCCCGCGCGGTAGAGCAGCAGCATCGCAGCCGTGAAGAGGATGCGGTTGCGGAGCTCGGGGACGCGGAGGGCGTTGGCGACTGCGGCGAGCACGGGCGCAGCCTACTGGTCGGACTCGGCCGCCGCGCGCTCGATCAGCGCCGCCGTGCCGCCGGCCGCCTCGATCTTCGCCTTGGCGGAGGCCGAGAAGGCGTGCGCATGGATCGTGAGCGCATGGCCGAGCTCGCCCTCGCCGAGGACCTTGACCGGGTGCTTGACGCGGCTGAGCAGGCCCGACTGCACGAGCAGCTCGGGCGTCACCTCGGTGCCGGCCGGGAACTTCTCGCCGATCGCGCCGACGTTGACGATCTCGGTCTGCGTCCGGAACGGGCCCATCGGCATCGACTTCTTCATGTGCGGGCCGCGGAGCTTGCCGGTGCGCATGTACAGCGGCATCTGGCCGCCCTCGAAGCCGGGGCGCATGTTGTGGCTGCCCGAGCGGGACTTCTGGCCCTTCTGGCCGCGGCCGGCAGTCTTGCCGTTGCCGCTGCCGTTGCCGCGGCCCACGCGCTTGCGCGACTTCTGGGCGCCCGGCGCGGGCTTCAGGTTGCTGAGGGTGATGGGCTCGCTCACTTGGCGTCGACCTCCTCGATCTTCACGAGATAGCCGACCTGATGGAGCATGCCCTGCAGGCCGGGCGAGTCCTGGTGGACCCGCGTGTGGCCGATGCGGCGCAGGCCGAGCGCGCGGAGGGTGCCGCGATGCTCCTTCTGCACGCCAATCGACGACTTCACCTGGGTGACCTTGATGCTCACGCGCTCACCTCGGCGGCCTCGGCCGCGGCGGCGGCCGCAGCGGCCTGGGCCGTCTTCCGACGGCTTCCGCCCTGCGGCAGGATCTCGTGGATCTCCTTGCCGCGCAGCGCGGCGACCTCCTCCGGGCGGCGCAGGTTCCGCAGGGCGGACTCGGCGGCGCGGCAGAGGTTGATCGGGTTCGACGTGCCGAGCGACTTGGCCAGCACGTCCTTGAGGCCCGCGAGCTCGAGCACGGCGCGCACGCCGGCGCCGGCGATCACGCCGGTGCCCTGCGAGGCGGGCTTGAGCAGCACGCGGCCGGCGCCGTAGACGCCGGTGATCTCGTGGGTGATCGTCGTGTGGTGGCGCGGCACCGTGAAGAGGTTCTTCTTCGCGTCCTCGATCGCCTTCTGGATCGCGACGGGGACCTCGTTGGCCTTGCCGTAGCCCACGCCGACCTGCTCGATCTCGTCCCCGACCACGACCAGCGCGGTGAAGGAGAAGCGGCGGCCGCCCTTGACGACCTTGGCGACGCGGTTGATCTCGACGACGCGCTCGTGGAGCTCGCGGCCCTGGGCGTCCGTACCGACTCGGCTTGCCATCAGAACTCGAGACCTCCCTCGCGCGCGCCATCGGCGAGCGCCTTGACACGGCCGTGGTAGAGGTACCCACCACGGTCGAACACGACATTGCTGACACCGGCGGCCTTGGCGCGCTCGGCGATGAGGATGCCCGTGGCCTTCGCCTTGGCGGACTTGTCCCCGTCCTTGACGCCGCGCGAGTCGGCCGCCGCGAGGGTGTGGCCCTTGACGTCGTCGATGACCTGCGCGTACACGTCGGAGTTGGAGCGGAACACGGCCAGGCGCGGGCGCTCGGCGGTGCCGGTGATCTTGCCGCGGACGCGCCGGTGACGGCGGTCGCGGGCCTCCTTGGTGGTGATCTTGCTCATGCGCGCTTACCGACCTTCCGGGCGACGTGCTCGCCCGCGTAGCGGATGCCCTTGCCCTTGTACGGCTCCGGCGGGCGCAGCTTGCGGATCTCCGCCGCGACCTGGCCGACGCGCTGCTTGTCGATGCCGCGGATGATGATCTGCGTGGGCTGCGGGACCTCGAACTCGATGCCGTCCGGCGCGTTGTACTTGACCGGATGGGAGTAGCCGAGCGCCAGCTCCAGGTTCTTGCCCTGGGCCTGGCAGCGGTAGCCGACGCCCTGGATCTCGAGCTCCTTGACGTAGCCGTTCGCGACTCCCTCGACCATGTTGGCGAGGAGGCTGCGCGTCAGGCCGTGCAGGGCACGGTGGTTGGGGCGGTCCGTCGGACGCTCGACCGTGATCCGCCCCTCGTCGACCTTGACGGTCATGTCGGGGGAGATCTCCTGCTCGAGCGTGCCCTTGGGCCCGGTGACCGTGACGCGGCCGGGGGCGACGTCGACGGAGACCCCATCGGGGACGGTGATGCTGAGGCGGCCGATGCGACTCATGGCGTTACCAGACGAAGCACAGCACTTCGCCGCCGACGCCGCGCTTGGCGGCCTCCGCGGCGGTGCAGATGCCGGTCGAGGTGGACATGATGGCGGTGCCGAGGCCGCCGAGGACGCGGGGCAGCCGGTCCTTCGGGGCGTACATGCGGCGGCCGGGCTTCGAGACGCGCTTGAGCCCGTAGATCACGCGCTCGCGGTTGCGGCCGTACTTCAGCTCGATCACGAGCAGCGGCTGCGGCGAGGCGGCCTCCTCGCTCCAGGAGGCGATGTACCCCTCCTCGAGCAGGATGCGGGCGATCTCGCGCTTGCTGCGCGAGGTGGGCATGATGACCTTGTCGTGCAGCGCCGTGTTGGCGTTGCGGATGCGGGTCAGCATGTCTGCGATGGGATCGTTGACCATGGTGCTACCAGCTCGACTTCGTCATTCCGGGGATCACGCCCTCGTGCGCGAGCTGCCGGAGGCAGATGCGGCACAGGCCGAACTTCTTGTAGACCGCGCGCGGGCGGCCGCACTTCTGACAGCGCGAGTACGCGCGGACCTTGTACTTGGCCGGGCGAGCGGCCTTCATGCGGAGAGCAGTCTTCGCCATATCCCTCAGGCCTCTCGGAACGGCATGCCGAACAGCGTGAGGAGCTCGCGCGCCTCGTCGTCGGTTGCCGCAGTCGTGGTGATGGTTACGTCCATGCCCCGGACCTGATCGATCCGGTCGTAGTCGATCTCCGGGAAGATGATCTGCTCCCGGATGCCGAGCGAGTAGTTGCCGCGCCCGTCGAACGCCTTGCCGCTGATGCCGCGGAAGTCGCGGATGCGGGGCAGGGCGACCGTCGTGAGGCGGTCGAGGAACTCGTACATGCGCTCGCCGCGCAGCGTGACCTTGCAGCCGATCGGCATGCCCTCGCGCAGCTTGAAGCCGGCGATGGACTTGCGCGCGAGCGTGATGATCGGCTTCTGGCCGGCGATCTGCGTCATCTGCTCGACGGCGTGGTCGAGCGCCTTGGAGTCGGTCTTCGCGTCGGAGACGCCCATGTTGAGCGTGATCTTCGTGATCCTCGGCGCCTGCATCGGCGACGAGTACCCGAACTTCTCGATCAGCTGCGGCCGGATCTCGCGCTCGTAGCGCTCCTTCAGCCGGGGGATGTGGGTCGCGGTGTCAGCCATTACCTGTCGATCTCCGTTCCGCACTGCTTGCAGACGCGGACCTTCGCGTCGTCGGCCTTCCTGCCGACGCGCGTGGTCTTGTCGCACGAGGGGCACACGAGCATCACGTTGGAGCGGCGCAGCGGCTGCTCCTGGTCGAGGATGCCGCCGGGGGCCATCTGCTGGCCGCCGGAGCCCGGGACGGGACGCGGCTTCGTGTGGCGCTTGGCGAGGTTGCGGCCCTCGACGACGAGGCGCTCCGCACCCGGCTCGGCCGAGACGACCTTGCCGCGCTTGCCGCGGTCCTTGCCGGTGATGACCTCGACGGTGTCGCCGGTCTTGATGCCGAGCCCTGCCATCAGAGCACCTCCGGGGCGAGCGAGACGATCCGCATGAAGTTCTTCTCGCGCAGCTCGCGGGCGACGGGCCCGAAGATGCGCGTGCCGCGCGGGTTGCCGGCCGGGTCGATGATGACCGCGGCGTTGTCGTCGAAGCGGATGTTCGTGCCGTCGTCGCGGTGGTGCGCCTTGGTGGTGCGCACGACGACCGCGTGGACGACCTCGCCCTTCTTGACGGTGCCGTTCGGCGTGGCCTGCTTGACCGTGGCGACGATGATGTCGCCCACGTTCGCGTAGCGACGGTGGGAGCCGCCGCGGACGCGGATGCAGAGGATCTCGCGGGCGCCCGTGTTGTCGGCGACGCGGAGGCGGGACTCCTGCTGGATCACTTGGCCACCTCGACGATCTCGACCAGGCGCCAGCGCTTCGTGCGCGACAGCGGGCGGGTCTCGACGACGCGCACGACGTCGCCGATGTTGGCGGCGTTCTGCTCGTCATGCGCGTGCAGCGTCATCGAGCGGCGCATGATCTTCTTGTACTTCGGATGGGCCTTGAGCACGTCGACGCGCACGGTGATCGTCTTCTCGCCCTTGTTGGACGTGACGACGCCGCGGCGCTCGCGGCGGCGGCCCTCCTCCGACGCCTCGGCGGGCGTGCGGACGTACGCGCCGCCCTTGGCCTCGCCGCGGCGGCGCTTGCGCGCGGCCGCCGACTTCTTGCGCAGCTCGGCGCGCTCCTCGGCGGTCGTGCGGACGCGGCGCGGGCGCGGCGTGCGCGGCGGGCGCTTCTTCTTCTCGACGACCGACTCGGCCTCCTCGGCCGCGGCGGCCGGCTCGTCGCCGGACTCCTCGGCCGGAGCCTCGGCAGCCGGAGCCTCCTCGGCGGGAGCCTCCTCAGCGGCAGGCGCCTCCTCAGCGGCAGTCTCGGGCTCGGCCTCGGCGGCGGGAGCCTCCTCAGCGGCAGCCTCGGGCTCGGC
>JBPCSR010000217.1:0-3559 GCA_051006935.1 Gaiellales bacterium | reverse complement strand
CACAGGCGCGGGGTCGAGGTCTGGACGATCGCCGCGGGCTCGCCGCGCGAGGCCCGCAACGCCAACTCGCGCCGCCTGCTCACCGCGGCGCCCGGCTGGGCCGCGCACGCCGCCTGGCGCGGCCGCCACGCGCAGTCGCCCCTGCCGCTGCTCCAGCTGACCGCGCTGCGCGCGGCGCTCGCCACGCCGACGCCCGACGCCGCGGATCCTGCGACGGCGGCGCTGCCCGACGACCTCGCGATCTGGCAGGCCGCCTACGAAGCCGGCTACCGCGGGCCGCTCGTCGACGCCCTCGCGACCCGGGCCCGGCTCCTCGCCGCGCGCGCGGATGACGATGCCCCCGCGACCGTCGACGCCCCGCTCGCCTTCTGCATCGACGTGCGCTCGGAGCGCGTGCGCCGCGCGATCGAGCGGACCGGCCCCTACGCGACGCTCGGGTTCGCCGGGTTCTTCGGCGCCTTCGTCCGCTACACGAACGCGGCCGGCGAGGCGTTCGACCAGTGCCCGGTGCTGTTCGCGCCGACCACGGAGATCGGCGACGGCGATGCGGCGCCCGGCCTGCGCGATGCGCTGCGCCGCGCCACCGGTGCGACCTCGTCCGCCGCGATCACGCCGCTGCCGCTCGTCGAGGCGTACGGGCTCGCCTCGGGCGCCGCGGCGATCGTCCAGACCTCGACCCCGCGCCTGTGGGCGCGCCTCGCGACCGGCTGGGGCGCGTTCGAGCGGCGCTGGGGCGCCGGCGACGCAGCAGCCCTGCCCGACGCCGTCGCCGGGGCGCTCGACCTGGAGGCCCGCACGGCGCTCGCCGGCGGCGCGCTCCGCGCGATGGGCCTCACCTCCGGGTTCGCCCCGATCATCGTCGTCTGCGGCCACGCGGCGACGGTCGAGAACAACGCCTTCGCGGCGGCCTACGACTGCGGCGCCTGCGGCGGCAACGGCGGGCACGTCAACGCGCGCGTCCTCGCGGCGGCGCTCAACGACCCCGAGGTGCGCGTGCGGCTGACGGCCGACGGGATCGAGCTGCCCGCCGAGACGATCGCGATCGCCGCGGCGCACGACACCACCACCGACGCGATCGAGCTCGACCCGAAGGCCGTCTGGCCGACGACGCACGAGGCGCGCATCCGGCAGCTCCTCCTCGACCTCGAGCGCGCGCAGGCGCAGGTCGTGCGCGAGCGGGCGCGCAGCCTGCCCGGCGCGGCGATCACGCGGTCCGACGCGGCCGCCGTCCGCCACACGGAGGCCCGCGGCCACGACTGGGCCCAGCCCTTCCCCGAGTGGGGCCTCGCCGGCAACGCCGCGTTCGTCGTCGGGCCGCGCGACCTGACCGCCGGGCTCGACCTGCACGGGCGCACGTTCCTCCACTCGTACGACCCCGCCTGCGACGAGGACGGCTCGATCCTCGAGCTGATCCTGACCGCGCCGACCGTCGTCACCCAGTGGATCAACGCGCAGTACTGCCTCTCCACCACCGACCCGCGGCGCTTCGGCTCCGGCGACAAGGCCACCCACAACGTGGTCGGCGACGTCGGCGTGCAGACCGGCGCGCACGGCGACCTGCGCATCGGCCTGCCGTGGCAGGCGCTGTTCGCCCGCGACCCGGAGGTGGACCCCACCAGCGCGATGCACGAGCCGCTGCGCCTGCTCGTCGTCCTCTGGGCCTCGCCGGACGCGATCCGCGACGTGCTCGAGCGCCACCCGCAGGTGCGGAGGCTCGTCGACAACGAGTGGATCGCGCTGGTGGCGCTCGACCCCGAGACCGGGACGCCCTGGCGCTGGGCGCCCGGCCGGGACTGGCGTCCGTGGAGCGTCGAGCCGGTCCGCGACGCGGTCGCGGCCTAGTCGGGCCAGCGGCCGAAGCCCGTCACGGCGGGTAGGCCGCCCACCGGCACCACGCCGGCATCGATCAGCCAGGCCGCGCGGTGATCGGCGTCGTCCCACAGCGCGCCGTGGCCCCACGTGCCGACGCGCACCCGGAGCTGGCCGGGCGCGAGCACGCCGCGCTCCGCGGCCACGAAGCGCGGCACCTGCTGCACCGCTCCGGAGACGGGGTCCGCGGTCGAGTACCAGACATCGAGGACGGCGCTGCCGTCCGGGCGCGGGCCCACGAACGTCACCGGCGAGCGCTCGGCGTAGCACCCCGCGCGCGCGGCGGGCGGGCCGTCGCACTCCGCGGCGAGCAGGTAGCGGCGGTTGTACGGCAGCGACGCGAAGCGCGTGCCGAGGTCGCTGATCGGATCGAGCGCGATCGCCCGGTCGTACGCGGTCGGGTAGCGAAGGCCGACGAGCAGCGCCTCGGTGCCGCCCATCGAGGAGCCGACGATCGTCATCCGCCGGGCGTCGATGCGCATCCCCGGCAGGCGGCCCGCGATCAGCCGCGGCGCGCCGGCGAGGTCCGCGATCTGCCCGGGCGAGCCGTAGGAGAACGAGCGCGTGAAGTCGCCCTGCCCGTCGAGGCACGCGAGGACGAAGCCGAAGCGCCCCGGGAGCGAGGCCATGGGATCCACGCACGTGCTGGCGCCGCCCGCCTGATGCGCGGCGACGACGAGCGGAAGCGCGGTGCCCGTCCCCGTGAAGCGCTTCGGGTAGAGGATCGTCAGCGCCCGTCGGTGCCCGTTCCACGTGGGGTACCAGCTGCGCAGGATCACCGTGCCGTTGCGGAGATCCTGGCTGACCGTGATCGCCGGCACGTCGGGACGCGCCGACGGATCGGCCACGGAGCGCCATCCCGCCTGCGCCGCCGCGGGCGCGAGCAGGCAGACGAGGACGGGCAGCAGGGCGAGGCGGCGCACGCACCCATCCTGCCGCAGCGCGCGGATGCGGTGGGTGGCGAAGCGGAGAACGACGGCTGGCACGATGTCGCGGTGCCCGCCACCCCCTCCGCCCTCGTGCGCGGTGCGCGCCTGCTCGGGCTCGACGACATTCCGCGCCCGCTGATCCCCCTGCTCGTCGTCGACGCGCTGGGCTCGGTCGCCTTCTCGAACTTCTTCGTCTACGTCGCCATCTGGGGCAAAGAGCGGCTGCACGCCACGGACACGCAGCTCGGCTTCGCCTTCCTCCTCTCGGCGCTCGCCGGCGCGGTCGCCGGCGCGGTGGGCGGGGCGCTGTCCGACCGCGTCGGCCGCAAGCCGGTGATCGTGCTGGGCTGGGCGGCGACCGTGCTCGTCGCGATCGTCGCCCTCGCGGCCGGAAGCCACACGCTGCTCGGGCTCGGCGCGTTCGTCGTCGTCAGCGCGGTGGCCTCGATCGGACACGGCGCCGACACCGCGCTCGTCGCTGACCTCGTGCCGCCCGAGGCGCGTGAGCGGTCGTTCGCCGCCGTGCGCCTGACGGGCAACCTCGGCGGCGTGCTCGGACCGTCGATCGGCGCGATCGCCCTCGCGGTGGCCGGATGGAGCGCGCTGTTCGCCGTCGCGGCCGCGCTCGGCGTCGGCGCCACGCTGATCGGCATCCGCTTCCTCCCCGCCCGCGGCGCGTACACGCCGCCCGCGCACGAGCGGGAGCACGGCTCGCTGCGCCTGCTGCTCACCGACCTCCGCTTCGGCGCGTTCTGGCTCGC
>JBPCSR010000216.1:0-9480 GCA_051006935.1 Gaiellales bacterium | reverse complement strand
GCGATCGGCGACGGGAGCGGAACCTTCAGCCCCGCGGCGTACCTTGCATGAATCGTGCAGTTTTGGACCCGGGTCCAGAACTGCACGATTCATGCAAGGAGGTGATGCGACGGCTCCAGCGCTTGCGAACGCACGTCGTCGCCCGTAATCTGCAACTGCCGTTGCAGATTGTACGAGGACGCCGATGCTGACCAACGCCATGCCCCGCTACGAGCCGCTCTCCGCGGAGGCGCTCGCCACGATCCACGCCGGCTGGCAGCGACTCGGCCGCGAGGTCGGCGTGCAGTTCGACAACCCCGACGCGCTGGAGCTGTTCCGCGCGGCCGGCCAGACGGTCGACGACGACGGCACCGTGCGCTTCGACCCCGACTTCCAGCTAGCGCAGGCGCCCATCGCACCCGCCGAGTTCGCCATGCGCGCCCGCAACCCCGAGCGCGACCTGCGGATCGGCGGCGACCGGATGGTCTTCTGCGCGGTGCAGGGGCCGCCGTTCGTGCGGATCGGCGACGAGCGCCGCGACGGCACCTACGCCGACTTCGAGGACCTCCTCCGCCTCGTGCAGATGGACCCCAACCTCGATACGCCCGGCCGCAACGTGCTGGAGCCGAACGACCTGCCGCTGGACTCCCGGCACCTGATGCGCGCGCTGGCGATGATCCGCCTCACCGACCGCGTCTGGGCCGGCGAGCCGTCGAGCGGCGAGGCCGCGGCGGACTGCCTGCGGATGGCGGAGATCGTGCACGGCGCCGACGTGCTGGCCGGACCCGACCCGGTGCTGTTCGCGAACTGCAACGTCAACTCGCCGCTGCGCTTCGACGCGCGCATGCTCGACGGCATCCTCGGCTACGGCGCCGCCGGCCAGGCGATCATCATCACGCCGTTCCTCCTGATGGGCGCGATGGCGCCCGTCTCGACGCCGGCCGCGCTCGTGCAGCAGACGCTCGAGGCCCTCGCCGGCGTCGCGCTCGTGCAGCTCGTCCGGCCCGGCACGCCGTGCGTGATGGGCTCGTTCCTGTCGTCGACCGACATGAAATCCGGCTCGCCGGCGTTCGGCGGGCCCGAGTCGGCGTTCGGGCTCTACGCATCGGGGCAGATCGCGCGCGACCTCGGCCTGCCGTGGCGCTCCGGCGGCGGCACGCTCACCTCGAGCCCGCTGCCCGACTACCAGGCCGGCTACGAGGCGATGAACACGCTGCTCTCCGCGTTCCTCGCGGGAGCGAACGTGTGCTGGCAGTCGGCCGGCTGGATGGAGGGCGGCCTCGTCACGTGCTTCGAGAAGTTCGCGGCCGACTGCGAGATCCTCGACCTGCTCTGCCACCAGTTCAGGACGGTCGAGCTGACCGAGGCCGACCTCGCCTTCGACGCGCACGTCGAGGCCGGCCACGGCGGGCACTTCTTCGGCACGCAGCACACGCTCGAGCGCTTCCGCGACTGCTTCTGGCGTCCCACGATCGCGACGACGGAGAACAACGACCGCTGGACGAGGAACGGCCAGCTCGACCACGCGGCCCGCGCCGGGCGGCGCTGGCGCGAGCAGCTCGAGGCGTACGAGCAGCCGCCGATCGACGCCGCGGTGGAGGCCGAGCTCGTCGAGTTCGTCCAGCGCCGCGTGGCGGAGAACGGCGACGCGGTCGAGGTGCGGGCGTGAACCCCGGCAACGCCGCGCTCGGCCGCGGACTCGACGCCCTCGTCGCGCTCGGCTCGCCCGAGGCGACCCGCGACGGCCTCGGCGTGTCGCGCCTGGCGGAGCTCCTCGGCGTCGACAAGAGCCAGGCCTCCCGCACCCTCGCGGTGCTCGACGACCGCGGGTTCGCAACGCGCGACCCGGAGACGCTCGCCTACCGCCTCGGCCGCCAGGTCTTCGCGCTCGCCGCGCTGACCGGCGACGCGCCGCTCGTCGCCGCCGCCCGCCCCGAGCTGCTCGCCCTCGTGGCCGCGCTCGGCGAGAGCGCCCACCTCTCGGTGCGCCACGGCGACGAGGTCCTCACGCTGGCGAGCGAATCGCCGGCGGCCGCGATCCACGCCCCGGGCCGCGTGGGCGGTCTCACGCCGCTCGCCACGACCTCAGCCGGGCGCGTCCTCGCCACGACGCTGTCCGACGACGAGCTCGCCGCCGCCGGTCTCGCCGACGTCGCCGATCGCATCGCGGAGGCGCGCGCGCAGGGCCACGCGATCGTGCGCGACGAGTTCGAGGCCGGTCTCGTCTCCGTCGCGGCCCCGATTCGCGACGCCGCGGGCCGGGTGGTCGCGGCGCTCAACGTGTCCGCGCCGGCCTTCCGCTTCGACGATCGCGTCGCGGCCGCCGCGCCGATGGTCGAGCAGGCGGCTGACCGCGTCGCCGCTGCCGTCGGCGGCCCCGTCCCGGCCTGAGCCGGCGCCGCTACGCTCCCTCTCGACCCTGGGGCGTGGCCAAGCGGCAAGGCAGCGGGTTTTGGTCCCGCCATCGCAGGTTCGAATCCTGCCGCCCCAGCCTCCGCGGCCGTGCAGCCCCCGGCGCTACGGTTGCGTCGTGAGCACCGCCGTCGCCAGCACAACGCGCCGCCCCGGCCTCACCCTCCTGATCCTCGCCGTCGCGGCGGTCTCGTACGTGCTGCAGCAGACGCTCGTCGTGCCGGCGCTGCCGACGATCGAGCGCGACCTCAACACGACCAACACCTGGGGCACCTGGGTCTTCACCGGCTTCCTCCTGACGAGCGCGATCGCCTCGCCGCTGCTTGGCAAGCTCGGCGACATGCACGGCAAGAAGAAGCTGCTGATGGTCGCGATGGCCGTGTTCATCGTCGGCACGGTCGCCGCCGCGCTCGCCACGTCGATCGCCATGCTGATCCTCGCGCGGGCGCTGCAGGGCGCCGCCGGCGCGATCTTCCCGCTCGCCTTCGGGATCATCCGCGACGAGTTCCCGCCGGAGAAGGTCGGCACCGGTCTCGGCACGCTCTCGGCCACCTTCGGCGTCGGCGGCGGCGTGGGTCTCGTCCTGTCCGGCGTGATCCTCCAGCACCTGCACTGGAGCTGGCTGTTCTGGATCGGCGCGTTCCCGATCGCGATCGCCCTCGTGCTCGTGTGGCGGATCATCCCCGAGTCGCCGATCCGGCGGCCGGCGCGCCTCGACTGGCAGGGGGCGATCCTGCTCTCGATCGGGCTCGCCGCGTTCCTCGTCGCCCTCAGCGAGGGCGAGACGTGGGGCTGGCTGTCGGGCGCCACGCTCGGCGTGTTCGCGCTGTCGATCCTCGCGTTCGCGGCGTGGGTCGTCGTGGAGCTCCGCATCGCCGAACCGCTCGTGGACATCGCGCTGATGCGCGACCGCGCCGTGCTCTGGACGAACGTCGCCGCGCTGATCGCGGGCTTCGCGATGTTCGGCACCTTCCTGCTCGTGACGACGTTCGTGCAGATGGGCGCCGGCCTGCCCGCCCCGATGGCGGCGATGATCGACTACGGCTTCCAGGCCAGCGTGGTCCAGGCCGGCCTCTACCTGATCCCCGCCTCGGCGATGATCATCATCGTCGGGCCGCTGGTCGGGCGCATCGAGCCGCACGTCGGTGCACGCATGCTCGTGATGGCCGGCATGATCATCCTCGGCATCGGCGGGCTCCTGCTCGCCGTGGCCCACACGCAGGGCTGGGAGATCGTGGTCGCGATGGCGCTGGTCGGCACGGGCGTCGGCCTCGTCTACGCGATGCTCGCCAAGCTGATCATCGACGCCGTCGAGCCCGGGGTGACCGGCATCGCGATGGGCATGAACACCGTCATGCGCACGGTCGGCGGCGTGATCGGCGGGCAGGTCGGTGCCGCGATCATCAGCATCTACGCGATCCCCGGCACGAACGGGCTGCTGCCGGCCGAGCGCGGCTTCACCACCGTCTTCGCGATCGCGGGCGTCACCGCGATCGTCGGCGCGTTCTGCTGCCTGCTGATCCCCCGCAGCACCCCGCACCACCTCGTCTACCGCGACGGGCCCGGCGACTAGACTCGCGACATGCCGATCTCCCACGCCTCCGTCCTGCTCGTGCCGGTCTCGGACCAGGACCGCGCGCTCGTGTTCTACCGCGACGTCCTCGGGTTCGAGGTCTTCGCCGACAACCAGGTCGGCCCCGCGATGCGCTGGATCCACATGCGGCTGCCGCAGGGCGGCCTCGACCTGGCGCTGGCGGACTGGCTCGATACGCCGGCCGGGTCGATCAAGGGGCTCTTCCTCGACGTCGATGACGTCGAGGCGGTGACGGCCGAGCTCGAGGGCCGCGGACTCGCGTTCTCGCGGCCGATCGACGACACGCCGTTCGGCCGGTTCCACCCGTTCGAGGACCCCGACGGCAACGAGCTCGTGCTGCACCAGCCGCCGCCCGGCCTGCTCGGCTAGCGGCGCGCGAAGTCCTGCCCGTACTCGGCGCCGTCGGCGCCCGGGAACGGCCCCTCGGCGAGGAAGCGCCGGTGGCAGCGGTCGACGGCGACGGGATCGACCTCGACCCCGAGGCCGGGGCCCGTCGGCACGGGCACCGAACCGCCGCGGGGCACGTGCGGCCCGCCGGCGATCACGTCGTCGGCATACCAGCGGAACAGCGTCTGGCTGGCGTCGTCGATCCAGTCCACGGCGGCCGTCACGTGCAGGTAGGCGGTGCTCGCCACGCCCGTCTCGCCGGAATGGAAGCGGAAGCCGATCCCCGCGGCCTGGCAGGCGCGCACGAACTGCACGGTGCGGCGCACGCCGCCGGCCTCGTTGAGATTCGTGACGATCACGTCGGGGACGCCGAGCGCGCGCGCCAGCGGCAGGTCGGGCACGTGGCTCGACAGCGGCCGCGCCGTGACGTCGCGGATGGCGGCGAGGTCCTCGTAGCCCTCGACCGGCTCCTCCCACTGGTCGATGGCGAACTCCTCGAAGCGCGGGATCAGCCGCCGAGCGGTCGGCACGGTCCAGCTGCCGTTGGCGTCGAGGCGCAGCGGCCGGTCGCCGATCGCGGCACGGATTTCGCGGACCATCGTCAGCTCCTCGCCCTCGCCCACGGTCCCGACCTTGCCCTCGAAGCTGCGTGCGTCGAACTGCTCGATCAGCCGCGCGCACTCCCGTGCGACGTCGAGCGGCGAGGACTCGCCCGGATGGCCCGGGCCGGGGAAGCGGTACGAGAAGTACTCGGTCAGCGGCACCTCGGTGCGCACGGCGCCGCCGAGCAGGTCGCAGAGCGGCCGCCCCTCGACCTTCCCGCGGATGTCCCAGAGCGCGAGCTCGATGGCGGCGAAGGAGCGGCGCGCGCCGAGCACGTCGGCCCACGGCGAGTAGGCGAAGCCCGGCACGCACGCCGCCTCGACGGCGTCGAGGTCGAGCGGGTCGAGGCCGATCACGCGCGGCGCGAGCGCCGTGATCGCGACGCTGCGGTCGCCATCGGCCGCCTCGCCCCACCCCACGACGCCGTCGTCCGTCGTGACCTCGACGAGCGTCTTCGTGAGGCTCGCGATCGACCCGTAGGCGAAACGGTAGGGCGCGACGAAGGGGATGTTGACCGGGATGGCGCGGACCGACGCGATCTGCATCGCGCCAGTCTCCCACACGCGGCGGGGTCGAAACCGCGCACGGCACGAGAAATACCTAGGTTGTATCTAGGAACAAGCGCCCGTACTCTGCGTCGCATGCCCCGCGCCCTACGCTTCGCGCATGACTCCCACGCGCATCCTCGGCGTGCTGCTGCTCGTCGCGGCGCTCGCCGTCCTGCTCTACACCGCGCGCTGACGCTCGTGGCGGGCGCTGCCGCGCTGCTGATCGCGCCCGCGGCCGCCTCGGCGACGACCGTCTACGCCGCGTCATCGCTCGCCAAGGTCGGGCCCCAGATCGCCCCGGGCACCACGTACTCGTTCGCGGGCTCCGACACGCTCGCCTTCCAGATCCAGCAGGGCGCACCCGCCGACGTCTTCCTGTCGGCCGCCCCGCTCTACGCCCAGCGGCTGCACGACGCCGGGCGCTGCTCCACGCCCGTCGTCTTTGCCCTCAACACGCTGGCCTTCGTCACGCCGGCGTCGAACCCGGCCGGCCTCAACCGCGTGCAGCAGCTCAACCGGCCCGGCGGCTACCGCCTCGCGGTCGGCGGGCGCAACGTCCCGCTCGGCATCTTCACGCGCACGCTGCTCGGCAAGCTCGGGCTCGGCCGGGCGCTCCAGCGCAACACGATCAGCCAGTACCAGCGGGCCACCGACGTCGTCGCCGCAATCGCGCTCGGCTCGGCCCAGGCGGGCTTCGTCTACACGACGGACTGGTACGCCAACCCGACGAAGCTGCTGCAGATCCCCGTGCCCGCGTCGGCGCAGCCGCTGATCCGCTACGAGGCCTGTGCCGTCGAGCGCCCCGGCGCCGACACCGCCGGCGCCCAGCGGGTGATCGCGCGGCTGCTGAGCCTGAACGGGCGCCAGCTGCTCTTCAACGCCCACTTCGGACTGCCGCCCAAGCCGTGAGGCCGCGCCACGGCATCTTCGCCGTCCTGCTCGCGCTCGCGCTGGCCGGCGCACTCGCCTTCCTCCTGGCGCCGCTCGCGGCGCTGCTCCTGCAGGTGCCGCTGCGCGACCTGCCCGGGCTGCTGCGCGAGGCGGCCGTCACGTCGGCCCTGCTCGTCTCGCTCAAGACCAACGTGATCGCGAACCTCGCGATCCTCGCCATCGGCACGCCCGCCGCGTACCTGATGGCCCTCGGCCGCTTCCGCGGACGCCCGCTGCTCCTGACGCTGATCGAGCTGCCGCTCGTGCTGCCGCCGGCCGTCGCCGGCATCGCGCTGCTCACGGCGTTCGGCGCGTTCGGGCTGTTCGGCCCGACGCTCGCCGACGCCGGCATCGTGCTCCCGTTCACGCAGGCGGCCGTCGTGCTCGCCGTGGTCTTCGTGGCCGGCCCGTACTACCTCCGCTCGGCCGTGTCGGCGTTCGGCGCGATCGACCGCGACCAGCTCGACGCGGCGCGCGACCTCGGCGCCGGCGAGGGCACGGTCTTCCGCCGCGTCGCGCTGCCGCTCGCGGCCGACGGCCTGCGCGCCGGCTGGGCGCTCGCCTTCGCGCGCGGCATCGGCGAGTTCGGCGCGACGCTGCTGTTCGCCGGCAGCGTGGAGCGGGTCACGCAGACGCTGCCGCTCGCCGTCTACGCGCAGCTCGACGTCAACCTCGACTCGGCGGTCGCGGTGGGCATCCTCCTGCTCGCGATCAGCGGCGGCGTGCTGCTCGTCGCGAAGCTCCCGCCGCTCTGGTCCCCGAGCGCACCCTCGACGGCCGCGGGCGGCTGGTAGCCTCGGCGCGTGGGCGAGCAGATCCGCATCGGGCAGGCCGCGGGCATCCTCGGCGTGAGCGTCGACACGCTCCGCCGCTGGGAGCGGGACGGCCGGGTGGCGTTCTCGCGGTCGGCCGGCGGGCAACGCACGATCGACGCCGCCGATCTGCGGGCGCTGCTGCGCGACCGCGCGCCGCAGACGGGCGTCTCGGCGCGCAACCAGCTCGAGGGCACGGTCGTCTCGGTGGAGAAGGACGGCCTGATGGCGAAGGTCGAGCTCGCCTGCGGCCCCTACCGCGTGGTGTCGATCATCACGCGCGAGGCCGTCGAGGAGCTCGACCTCAAGCCGGGCGACACAGCCACGGCCGTGGTCAAGAGCACCAGCGTCGAGGTGCGCCGCTAGACGGGACGGCCCAGCCCGGCCGCGTCTACGATCACCGCATGTCCAACCGCATCTCCGACGCCGCTCACGCCCTCTTCGACCGCCGAGCGAAGGGCGAGGACGCGCTCCTGCCGGCCGACCTCGCGCCGCAGGACCACGCGGAGGCGTACGCCACCCACCTCGCCCTGCTCGAGGTGCTCACGGCGAACGGCGCCGGCCCGCAGATCGGCTGGAAGGTCGGCTTCACCAACGACGCCGCCCAGGCGCGCCACGGCGCGACCGAGCCCGTCTTCGCCGGACTGCTCGCCGGCAACTCCTACGTCGGCGAGGCCGAGCTCGCGAGTCCGGGCGGCGCGGGCCTCGGCGTCGAGGCGGAACTCGCCGTGCGCCTGTCCGAGGCGATCTCGGGCCCGCTCTCGCGGCAGGCAGCGGCGGCCGCGATCGACGGCGTCGCCATCGCCTTCGAGATCATCGAGCCGCGCTGCAAGGTCGACGACGCGGGGCTGCCCACGCTGATCGCCGACGGCACGCAGCAGTACGGCACGATCCTCGGCGAGTGGAGCGCGGAGTACGACCCGCTCACGCTCGACCAGGCCGACGTCAAGCTGCAGATCGACGGCTTCACCGACGGCTTCATGACCGCGACCGAGGTGCTCGGCCACCCGCTCAACGCGATCACCTGGTTGAGCGAGGCGACCGCGCGCTACGGCGTGGAGCTGCAGCCCGGCGACGTGATCCTGACCGGCGCGATCATCCCGGCCAAGGCGCTCGCGTCGGGCTCGATGGCCGAGCTCGCCAGCGATGGGCTCGGCGACATCCGCGTCTGGATCGACTGAGGCCTACGGCAGCACGACGGGCACGGCGCCCGCCGCCCACGCGCGCGCGAGGTTGCGGTCCGTCCACTCGGGCTGCTCCTCCGCGAAGGCGGTGAAGGGCTCGTCCCACGCCTGCGCGGCGGCGCGGCACGCGCCGGCCAGGGACAGCGCGCCGGCGTGGCCCTGCGTGGCGACGATCCCCGTGAGCGCGCGCCAGGCGCCCATCGGCTGGCGCTCGACGAGGTGCCGGAGGGGCCGCGAGCCGCGGCCGCCGAGCACCCCGGCGTGCGCGATGCCGAGGCCGTTGCGCGACAGCGCCAGCGCGGCGCTCTGCGCGTGCTCGGCGAGCCGTGCCTCGACCAGCACGAGCGTCCCCTTCGGCGCGAGCGCGGCCGCGATCTGGTCGATACCCTCCCCCGTCTCGTCGTCGCCGGCGCGGAACTGCTCGAGCAGCCCCGACAGGACGAGCACGACGGGGAAGCGCTCGTCCCACGCGGCGAGGTCGGCGTAGGCGCCTGCGCGCAGCTCGAGGTCGGCAGCGCCTGCGTCGCGCATGCGCTCGTAGCCGGCGGCGATCGCCCCTTCGGCGAGGTCGACGCCGACGAAGTGACGATCGGGGTGGCGCGACGAGAGCCACGCCTCGAGATAGCCGGCGTTGCAGCCGCACGACAGCACGGGCCCCTTCGGCAGGACCCGGAGGAGCGCATCGGCCCAGACACCGATCGTGAGCACGTCGACCCAGACGCGCGAGAGGTCGACGCCGATCAGGTCGCGCCACTTCCCCGCGCGCAGCGCCTCCGCGACCGCGCCCTCGCCCTCGGGGATCGGCCGGTCGTAGCGCCGACGGATCGCCTCGCGCCAGACAGGGTCCTCGCCGCCGCTCTCGGCCTCGCGCTCGAAGCGCAGCCGGTCGCCGCGCAGCGCGCGCAGCAGCACGGGGTCGAGATCCGACTCGGCCGCGAGCGGTCGCGCGCCCCAGACGTCGCCGAGGTACGCGGCGAGCGCGTCGACGGCTGCGGCGTCGATCGTCGGGCGCTTCACGCGCGCCCCCGCTC
>JBPCSR010000215.1:0-4597 GCA_051006935.1 Gaiellales bacterium | reverse complement strand
GAGCTTCTGCATCTCGCCCTCCATCAGGCGGCTGACGGGGATGCCGGTCCACGCGCCGACGACCTCGGCGACGTCCTCCTCGTCGACCTCCTCCTTGAGGACGGAGCCGTGCTTCTGCACCTCGTCGAGGGCGGCCGTCTCGGCGGCGAGCTCGGCCTCGTACGCCGGCAGGTCGCCGTAGGTGAGCTTGGCGGCGCGCTGGAGGTCGGCCTCGCGCTCGGCGCGCTCGGCCTCGACCTTGACGTCCTCGATCATGCCCTTGAGGCGGCGGATCGCGTCGATGTGGCGCTTCTCGAGCTCCCACCGCTCGCGCATCACGCCGGCCTCGGCCGTCAGCGACTCGAGCTCGTTGGCCAGCGCCTCGCGACGCTCGGCCGACGCCGCGTCGGTCTCCTTGGCGAGGGCGGCGTCCTCGATCTCGATGCGCATGATGCGGCGCTCGACCTCGTCGAGCTCCGTCGGGCGCGAATCGATCTCGATGCGCAGGCGCGAGGCCGCCTCGTCGATCAGGTCGATCGCCTTGTCGGGCAGGAAGCGATCCGCGATGTAGCGATCCGACAGCATCGCGGCCGCGATGATCGCGCTGTCCTGGATGCGCACGCCATGGTGCACCTCGTAGCGCTCCTTGAGGCCGCGCAGGATGCCGATCGCGTCCTCGACGCTCGGCTCGCCCACGAAGACGGGCTGGAAGCGGCGCGCAAGCGCGGCGTCCTTCTCCACGTGCTTGCGGTACTCGTCGAGCGTGGTGGCGCCGATCGCGCGGAGCTCGCCGCGGGCCAGCATCGGCTTGAGCAGGTTGGCTGCGTCGACCGCGCCCTCCGCGGCGCCGGCGCCGATGATCGTGTGGAGCTCGTCGATGAAGAGCACGAACTGCCCCTCGGACGCGGTCACCTCGCCGAGCAGCGCCTTGAGGCGCTCCTCGAACTCGCCGCGGAACTTGGCGCCGGCCAGCAGCGCGCCCATGTCGAGCGCCCAGATGCGGCGCCCGCGCAGGCTCTCGGGGACGTCGCCGGCGACGATGCGCTGGGCGAGGCCCTCGGCGATCGCGGTCTTGCCGACGCCGGGATCGCCGATCAGGACGGGGTTGTTCTTCGTGCGGCGCGACAGCACCTGCACGACGCGGCGGATCTCGTCGTCGCGGCCGATCACGGGATCGACCTTGCCGGCCTCGGCGGCGGCGGTGAGGTCGCGCGCGTACTTCTCGAGCGCGCCGTAGAGGTCCTCGGCGTTCGGGTCGGTGACGCGCTGGCCGCCGCGTACGCTGGCGAGCGCCTCGAGCAGCGCCTTCTTGGTGGCGTTCTGCCGGCGCAGGATGTCCTTCGGCGCGCCGGACAGCTCGGCCAGCGCGATCAGGACGTGCTCGGAGGCGACGTAGTCGTCGCCCATCTCCTGCGACTCGGCGAGCGCACGGTCGAGCGTCTCGCGCAGGCCGAGCGAGGCCTGGGGCGCGGTCGCCGCGCCCTGCATGCTCGGAAGCTTGGCGAGCGCGTCGTCGGCGTCGCGGCGGAGCGCCTCGACGTCGGCGCCCACGCCGCGCAGGAGCGATTCGGCGACGGAGCCCTGCTCGGCGAGCAGGCCGGCGAGCAGGTGGAGCGGAGTCAGTTCGGGGTTGCCCGAGACGCGGGCGCGTTCGGCGGCGGTGGCCAGCGCCTCCTGCGCCTTGACGGTGAGCTTGGTGGGATCCATGGGGGTTCTCTCTGTGATGGGATGATGGGGATGACGGCAAGCGGGTCAGCGGAGCCGTCGGCGGCGGACGACGATCTCCGCGCCGGGCGGCGGCTGGTACGGCACGATCTCGCGCCGGTAGGAGCGGTGGACGCTCTCGACCTCGGACTGCAGCACGCGCGCGGCCTCGTCGAGCGCGGCGCCGAGCTCCTCGATCTGGTGCTCGAGCTGCGCCACGCGGTCCTCGAGCTGGAGGACGTGCTCGACGCCCTGCAGCGAGAGTCCGAGCCCCGAGGCGAGCTCGGTGATGCGGCGCAGGCGCCGCAGCTCGGCGTCGGAGTAGAGGCGCGTGCCGCCGGAGGTGCGTCGCGGGCGCACGAGCCCGCGCGTCTCGTAGAGGCGCAGGGTCTGCGGGTGCATGCCCACGAGCTCGGCGGCGACGCCGATCATGTACTTGGGGGTGTCGTCGTTCACGCGAACAGCTCCGCCCGCGGGTCGGTGCCGCCGTCGAGCGCGGCGAACCGCTCCAGCGCCTCGGTCTGCTGGGTCGACAGCTGCTCGGGCACGAGCAGCTTGAGCCGAACGAGCAGCGAGCCCGCGTCGCCCGACTCCGACGGCGAGCCCATGCCGCGCACGCGCAGCATCTTGCCGTCCGTCGAGCCGGCCGGGACCTTCACGCGCACCTTGTCGCCGAACGGCGTGGGCACGTCGATCTCGGCGCCGAGCGCCGCCTCGGGGAACGTGACGGGCACGTCGACGACCACGTCCTTGCCGCGGCGCGAGAAGCGCTCGGAGGGCAGCACCTGCACGACGACCCAGAGGTCGCCGGCGGGACCGCCGTTGTCGCCGTCGAGTCCCTTGCCGCGCACGCGGATGCGGGCGCCGTCGGCGATGCCGGCGGGGATCTTCACCGTGTAGCGCTTCGTGCGGCGCGTCTTCCCCGATCCGCGGCACGTGGTGCACGGCGTCTCGACGACCGTGCCCTGGCCGCCGCAGCGCAGGCACGGCTCGGCGATCGCGAAGAAGCCCTGGTTGACCTGGCGCTCGCCGGTGCCGCCGCAGTCGGGGCAGGTGGAGCGCGACGTGCCGGGCGCCGCACCGGTGCCGCCGCAGTCGGCGCAGTTGACGTCCTTGTCGACGGGCACGGTGACGCGCGCGCCGCGCAGGGCGTCGTCGAACGACAGCGTGACGCGCGTCTCGAGGTCGACGCCGCGCCGCGGCTGCGGGCGGCCGCGGCCCCCGCCCCCGCGCCGGCGCCCGAAGAGGTCGCCGAACAGGTCGGAGATGTCGAAGCCGCGGTCCTGCGCGAAGTCACGGAACGCGTTGGGGTCGAACCCGCCCTGCGTGCCCATGCCTCCGGCTGCGCCGAACTGGTCGTAGGCCTTGCGCTTGTCGGGGTCGGACAGCGTGTCGTACGCCGCCGAGATCTCCTTGAAGCGCTCCTCGGCCTTGGGGTCGTCGGGGTTCGCGTCGGGATGGTGCTGGCGGGCGAGCTTGCGGTACGCCTTCTTGATCTCGTCGTCGGATGCGCGGCGGTCGACGCCGAGCACCTCGTAGAGGTCACGCATGCGCCACCTCCTGTACGAGCGCGGCGGGGTCGACCGGCGACAGCACGGTCGGCCGGCCGCCGACGTCGATCAGCGCGGCGCGGCGCGTGTCGGTGACGAACGCGCGCGCCCAGCCGCGCCCGTTCAGGCGGAAGCGGCCGCGGTAGCCGTAGAGGCCGCCGGTGCCGAGCCGCAGCCCGAGCGTGGCCGACTCGACGTGCCGCTGCACGCGGCCCGGCACGCGGGTCGCGCCGCGACGGCGCTGGATCACGAGCGCGTCGCCCTCGAGGCGATAGGCGACGGGCTGCGAGGCCCGCAGCCAGAGCCCGATCGCGCCGAGCACGAGCGCACCGGCGAGCATGCCGAGCGCCTGCGCGTTGCTGCCGTTCGACACGCCCACGCCGCAGCCGAGCCACGCGAGGCCGACGATGGCCCAGAAGATGACGGTCACGGTCGTCTCGGCGCCGCCGAGGCCGGCCGCCTCGAAGGTGACGGCGGAGTCGCTCAGGACGCACCCCCGGCGACGACCACCCGCGCGGGGCGCAGGACCCGGTCGCCGAGCAGGAAGCCCTTCTGGATCACCTCGATCACGGTGCCCTCCGGCGCGTCGGCCGGCTGGGACAGGAGCGCCTCGTGGCGGTGGGGGTCGAACAGCTCGCCGGTCGGGTCGAGCTCGGCCACGCCCTCGCGCTCGAGCAGCGTCCAGAGCGCGCGGTGGACGAGCGCGACGCCGTCGGCGATCGCCTCCTTCTCGGCGCTCTCGAACGCGGCCAGCGCCCGCTCGAGGTCGTCGAAGACGGGCAGCAGGTCGCCGAGCAGCCGCTCGGCGGCGCGCTGCCGCAGCTCCTCGTGCTCGCGCGAGACGCGCTTCTTGTAGTTGTCGAATTCGGCGGCGAGGCGCCGCAGCTGGTCGAGGTGCTCGTCGCGCTCGCGCTCCGCGCGGGCGATCGGGTCGAGCTCCTCCGCCGCGGCGTCGGCGCCGTCGAGGGAGGCCGGCGCCTCCCCGCCGTCAGCGGGGAGGGCCTGCTCCGTCTGCTCCGCCTCGCTCACGAGCGGGCCGTCGCGTCCGGATCCACGACCTCGGCGTCCTCGATGATCTCCTCATCGGGCTCATCCTCGGCCGCCGCGGAGGCGCCGTCGCCCGTCGGGGCGGACTGCTGCGCCTCCTTGTACACCTGCTCGGCGAGGGTGTACGACGCCTCCTGGAGCGCGGTCGCCTTCTGGCGGATCGCGTCGGCGTCGGTGCCCTCGAGGGCCGTGCGGAGATCGGCGGCCGCGGCCTCGATCTGGTCCTTGACGGCGCCATCGACCTTGTCGCCGTGCTCGGCGACGGTCTTCTCCGTCTGGTACAGCAGCTGCTCGGCCGTGTTCTTGGCCTCGACCAG
>JBPCSR010000214.1:0-8210 GCA_051006935.1 Gaiellales bacterium | reverse complement strand
GCATCGTGGGCGGTGTACGTGACCGGCACGCCGAGCAGCGCCTCGACCGCGCGCCAGAAGGTGCGGTCGACGGCGCCGAGCGGCAGCCACTGGACGTGGACCGCGTCGGGCCGGTGGCGCACGAGCGACGGCGCCAGCGCGAGCAGGTCGAGCGGGTGCTCGAGGCCGCGCGCCGCCTTGCGCGCCCCGCCCGGCAGCCGGTCGGCGAGCCGGTAGAACGCGTGGCGCACGGCGACGCCCGACGGCGCGGGCGGCTGGGCGACGCGCGGCGCGCTCGTGACGAGCTCCACGTGGTCACCGCGCGCGGCCAGCGCGGCGGCCAGCGCGTCGTCGTACGGGCGCGTCTCGCCGCGCGGATCCACGATCACCACTCGCATCGCACCGATCCTACCCGTGGGCGCGCGCGGGACCGGCGCAGCGCGCCGTCGCCGAGCGGTCACGTACCATGGGGCCCGTGGCGGATGCCCCCGGAACCGAGCAGGAGATCGATCTCCGCAGCTACGTGGATCGCATCCTCAAGCGCTGGTGGATCGTCGCGATCTGCATCGTCATCGCCGTGATCGCGTCGTTCACGATCACGCGCACCTCGAACAAGAACCTCACGCAGGGCACCGCGACCGTCTACCTCGGCCAGCCCGTCAGCCCGAACGGCTCGCTCGTGCCGAACCCGCTGTCGTCGAACCCGCTCTACGCGACCGCGCTCGCCAAGCAGCGCCAGTACCAGGAGGTCGCCGAGCGCGCCGCCGGCCTGCCCGCCGGCTCGCTGCAGGGCCGCGTCTCCGTCGCGCTGATCTCGACCGCCGTCGGCGTGAAGGGCATCGCCGTCCCGCTCGCGCAGCTGACCGTGCAGGGGCCGTTCACGCCCACGCAGTCCGCCGCCGCCGCCAACTCGATGGCCGCGCAGGTCGTCGCCAAGTCGAACGCGTACACGAACGCCAAGAAGGACGCCGTCGTCGCCGCGCGCGACGGGCTCCAGAAGCGCATCGACGCGCTCGCCGCCGACGCCGAGGACGTCAAGGCGCAGCTCGACAAGCTCGAGCAGGCGAGCCTCGGCGCCCCCGAGCGCGCCTCGCTGTCCGCCCCGCTGCTCGGCATCCTCCAGTACGACTCGAACACCGAGGCGCTCCTCCAGGAGCAGCTCCCCGACCTGCAGGCGCAGGTCGACTACATCGAGAACGTCGAGGGCGGCAGCGTCATCACGCCCGCGCGCGGCGCCAAGGTCGCGCCGACGTCGAAGCAGTTCTCGCTCCTGATCGCGGTCGTCCTCGGGCTGATCGTGGGCGTGCTCCTCGCGATCCTCTCGACGGTGTTCTGGCCCGTGCGCCCCGCCATCGAAGCCGAGCCGACCCCGTAGGGGTACCCTTCCCGTATGCCGATCACCGTCGTCACGGGTGGAGCCGGGTTCCTCGGGTCCCATCTCTGCGAGCGCCTGCTGGGCGCGGGGCACCGCGTCTGGTGCCTGGACAACCTCGACACCGGGTCGCTGACGAACATCGCGCACCTCCGCGATGACAACTTCACGTTCGTCCAGCACGACGTGACGGAGTACATCGACATCCCCGGCGACGTCGACTACGTCCTCCACTTCGCCTCGCCCGCCAGTCCGATCGACTACCTGCGCCTGCCGCTGCAGACGCTCAAGGTCGGCTCGTACGGAACGCATAACGCCCTCGGCCTCGCCAAGGCCAAGCGCGCCCGCTTCCTGACCGCGTCCACGAGCGAGGTGTACGGCGATCCGCTGATCCACCCGCAGCCCGAGTCGTACTGGGGCAACGTCAACCCGATCGGCCCGCGCGGCGTCTACGACGAGGCCAAGCGCTACGCCGAGGCGATGACGATGGCGTACCACCGCCAGCAGGGCGTCGACACGGCGATCGTCCGCATCTTCAACACGTACGGCCCGCGCATGCGCGCCTTCGACGGCCGCGCCATCCCGACGTTCGTGCGCCAGGCGCTCGAGGACAAGCCGATCACCGTGTTCGGCACGGGTGCCCAGACGCGGTCCTTCTGCTACGTGGACGACCTCGTCACCGGCATCCTCGCGCTGCTCTTCTCGACCGAGCACGAGCCCGTCAACATCGGCAACCCGGGCGAGTTCACGCTGCTCGAGCTCGCCGAGATGGTCGTCGAGATGACCGGATCCAAGAGCGAGATCGTGTTCGAGGCCCTGCCGGTGAACGACCCGCAGCAGCGCCGCCCCGACATCACGCGCGCACAGGAGCTGCTCGGCTGGGAGCCGACGGTCGACCTGCGCGAGGGCCTGCAGCGGCTGCTCGACCAGTCGAGCCGCGCCGAGCTGACCGGCCGCGTCGTCGGCGCCTGACCCACGCGGGATTTCCCGCATTGCAATGCGGTCGCACCCGCGCGCGTCGAGGCAGGAAGTTCCGCGCTCGCGCTGTAGACTCACCGGCGTGTCCGCTCCCGTCACCCCCGGTTCGGGCGACACCGCGCCTGCCCCTGCAGGCGGGTCGCCCCGCGAGATCAGAGACCCCCGGTCCGAGACCGGCGTCTCCGCGCATCGCCTGCGGCACCTGATCGGCCGCGCGCTCGACGTGATCGTCCTGCTGGTGATCGACCTCGTCGGCATCTCGGCCGCGATCTACTCGGGGCTCGTGCTGCGCGAGGCCATCAACGGCCGCACCGTCTTCTGGGCCGACCTCTGGAACGCGGAGCGCGACTGGCTGCCGTTCGTGCTGCTCGTCTCGGTGCTGATCTTCGCGCGCAACGGCCTCTACCGGCCGCGCGAGACGCGACCGGGCGGCGCGCAGATCGTCGCCGGCCTGTTCGTCGCCGTCGTCGTGATCGCGATCTTCTCGGTGCTCACGAACAACGAGCGCTTCACCACGTACCTGATCTTCCCGTACACGTTCCTCGTGTCGGCGCTGCTCGTGCCGCTCCTGCGCGGCATCTACTCCGCGCTGATCGACTCGACCGCGCGGCTCGTCGGCGTCGAACGGCGCGTGCTGGTGGTCGGCGAGCCCGACGCCACGCGCAGCGTCGAAGCGGCCCTGCGCGACGGCGCCCCGGGCGCGGGTCTGCGCACCGTCGCGCACGTCGACGACGTCGACCACCTCGCCGACGCGATCGGCGAGCACCATCCGCACGACGTCGTGCTCGCCCGCCCGCCGGACGACGAGACGATGCTGATCGCGCTGGAGGCGTGCCGCGAGCGGCGCATCCGCCTGCGCGTCGTGCCGACCGCCGCCGGCGTCCTCGCGCACCACGCGGACTACGTGCCCGGCCTCGCGGTCCCGCTGTTCGACATCGTGCCGCCGACGATCCAGGGCGTCGACTGGGTCGTCAAGCGTGCGTTCGACCTCGTCATCTCGGCCGCGCTCCTGCTCGTCCTCAGCCCGATCCTGCTCCTGTCCGTGCTGATGATCCGCCTCACGTCGCCCGGGCCGATCCTGTTCCGCGACCAGCGCGTCGGCCTCGGCGAGCAGCCGTTCGCGATGCTCAAGCTGCGCAGCATGGTGACGAACGCCGCGCAGGCGCAGGCCGAGCTCGAGGAGCACAACGAGGCCGACGGCGCGCTCTTCAAGATCCGCAACGACCCCCGCATCACGCCCGTCGGCCGCGTGCTGCGGCGCTTCTCGATCGACGAGCTGCCGCAGCTGATCAACGTCATCAAGGGCGAGATGAGCCTCGTCGGCCCGCGGCCCCTGCCGATGCGCGACTACCAGCTGCTCGAGCCGTGGCACCGCCGCCGCTACAGCGTGCTGCCGGGCATCACCGGCCTCTGGCAGGTGTCGGGCCGCTCCAACCTCGGCTTCGACACCCTCGTCCGCCTCGACTTCTACTACCTCGAGTCGTGGTCGATCTGGATGGACATCGCGATCATCGCCCGCACGCCGCTGGCGATCCTGCGCGGCCGCGGCGCGTACTGAGGCGCGGTCGCCCGGACAGAGCGATCGGCGACGGGAGCCGCGGCGTCCCTTGCATGAATCATGCAGTTTTGGACCCGGGTCCAGAACTGCACGATTCGTGCAAGCACCGTGCATCGTTGTGCCTCCCGACTCTTCGCCTGGCATATCCCGACGCACTTCGGTCACTCGCCGGCGTGACGTCACCGCGTGGAATGTCGCCATGTCCCGACCACGACGCCATGACCACGGGGCCCGACCACTGCACGTCGTCGCCCGAGCGGTCGCGCGCGATGTCCTGTTTCCGGATCCAAGCGCCTTCAGTATGTTCTGGACCGCTCTCGGCGAGCAGGCGCGGGAGCACGATGTGACCATCGGGCAGATCTGCCTGATGACGAACCACTACCACCTGCTCGTACGAGGGCACCCCGACGACCTCGCCGAGACGCTGAAGATGACGCACGGAAGACTCGCCTGGCTCCGCAACAAGGACGACCAACGACGCGGGCGGGTATTCGGACGACGCTACGACGTCTTTCCGATTGACGGCGTGCGCCATCACGCGCGCGTCGTTCGGTACATCCCCCATAACCCGGTTGCCGCGGGCATGTGCGACGACCCGGCGGGCTGGAAGTGGTCGACGCATCGCATCCTCGCCGGCCACGAGCCGCCGCCGGACTGGCTCGACCTCCCGGCGGCCCTGCGGCTGGCGGGGTTCTTCGACAGCCGCTCGTACGAGCGTCTGGTCCTGCGCGACACACCGCTCGAGATACCGCCGATGACCACGCACGAACTCATGACGCACCGGATCTGCACCATGGCGGCGGACGGTGCGCCGGAGGAAGTGATCGAGCAGACGCTGGGCGTTTCGGCACGTAGGATCCGAAGCACGACGAAAGCAGCCGGGATCGAGCTCCTGCGCCGCAACTAGGCGTGCACAGTGCCTGCATGAATCGTGCAGTTTTGGACCCGGGTCCAGCACTGCACGATTCGTGCAGGGTCGTGGCGCCGGGCCGGCTAGACGCGGCGTACGACGACGGCGGCGTTGTGGCCGCCGAGGCCGATCGAGCACGAGACCGCCGTGTCGAGCGCCGGCAGGTCGCGCGCGCCCTCGGTGACGTAGTCGAGATCGCAGTCCGGGTCGGCGTCGCGCAGGTTGATCGTCGGCGGGATGCGCCGGTCCTGGACGGCGAGCGCGGCGACGGCGACCTCGAACGCACCCGCGGCGCCCATCTGGTGGCCCGTCATCGACTTCGTCGATGAGACGGGGATGCCGTCGGCGGCCGCGCCGAAGACGGTGCGGATCGACCTCGTCTCGAGGCGATCGTTCGCCTGCGTGCCCGTGCCGTGCGGGTTGATGTAGCCCACCTCGGCCGGCGCCACGTCGCCGCGACGCAGCGCCGTCGCGAACATGCGGTCGATGCCGACGCAGTCCTCCCGCGGCGCGGCGATGTGGTACGCGTCGTTCGTCACGGCCCACGACACCACCTCGGCGATGATCGTCGCGCCGCGCGCCCGCGCATCCTCCTCGCGCTCCAGCACGAGCACCGTGGCGCCCTCGCCGAGCACGAACCCGTCGCGCGTCGCGTCGAACGGGCGCGACGCGGTGATCGCGTCCTCGCCCTCGCGCGGCGCGCCGAGGACCTTCATGTTGCAGAAGCCGCCCATGATGTACTCGGTGATCAGCGTGTCGACGCCGCCGGCCAGGCAGACGTCCATGTTGCCTCCGGCGACGAGATCGGCGGCCACGCCGATCGCGCTCGCGCCCGTGGCGCACGCCGCGGTGACGGAGAAGTTCGTCCCGAGCGCGCCGAGGTCGCGCGCGATCTCGAAGCCGGGCGTGTCGACGAGCATCGCGCCGTGAAGGTGCGGGCCGATGCGGTGCGGGCCCTTCTCGAAGAAGGTCTGCATGCCGTCCTGGATCGTGGCCGCGCCGCCGAACGCGCTGCCGACGATCACGCCGACGCGCTCCGGGTCGTCCAGCACGGCACCGCTCTGCGCCCAGGCCTCGCGGGCCGCGGCGACGGCGACGAGGCTGCAGCGATCGAGCTTGCGCGACTCCTTCTTCTCCATCACCGACTCCGGCTCGAAGCCCTTCAGCTCGCACGCGATCTTCGCCTCGATGCGCTCCGGGTCGAAGCCCTGGATCGGCGCCACGCCGGACTGGCCGGCGAGCAGCGCGCTCCACGAGGAGGCGGTGTCGAGGCCGACCGGCGAGAGCATGCCGATGCCCGTGATGACGACGCGCGATCGCGCTCCCGTGGCTCCAGCCCCACCCATATGGTGATGCTAGCGTGCGCGACATGGAAACCGCCGCACGCGACCGTCTCATCCAGCTCCTCCACGCGCACGGGCCCTCGGGCCGCGAGCGCGAGGCCGCCGATCTGTGGGCCGCGATGGCGGGCGAGTTCGCCACCGTCGAGCGCGACCGCATCGGCAACGCGATCGCCAGCGTCGGCCCCGACGACGCCCCCGCGATCCTGCTGCTCGGCCACATCGACCAGATCGGCCTGATCGTGACGCACATCGAGGACGACGGCGTGCTGCGCGTCCGCGGCCTCGGCGGCTGGGACCCCCGCGTGCTCGTCGGTCAGCCCGTCTCGGTGCGCACGAAGGACGGCGACCTCCCGGGCGTGATCGGCAGCGTGCCGATCCACCTCCAGAAGGGCGCCGACCGCACGTCGGGCACGGAGATGAAGGAGCTGTGGATCGACATCGGCGCCAAGGACGGCGACGAGGCCCGCGCGGCCGTTCGCGTCGGCGACGACGCCATCGTCGGCCACGGCCCGGTGCAGCTCCTGGGCTCGCGTCTCACCTCGCGGGCGCTCGACGACCGCGTCGGCGCGTGGGCCGCGCTCGAGGCGCTGCGGCGCGTCGCCGCCGGCTCGCCGAAGGTCCGCGTCGTCGCGACGGGCTGCGTGCTCGAGGAGACGCTCGGCGAGGGCGCGCGCCTCGTCACCGAGGCCGTCCAGCCCGCCGTCTCGATCGTGATCGACGTGACGCACGCGGCCGACGTGCCGTCGATCGACAAGGGCCAGACCGGCCCGCAGAAGCTCGGCGCCGGCACCGTCATCTCGCGCGGGCTCGGCCTCGACGAGGACGTCGCGCGAGTGCTCGAGGAGCTGGCGGTCGCCAACGGCATCCCGTTCGGCCGGGAGGCGATGCCCGGCGGCTCGACGTACACCGACGTCGACAACACGCTCGCCTCGGTGCGCAGCCTGCGCGCCGCGCTGCTCGGCATCCCGCTGCGGCACATGCACTCGCCCGCGGAGGTGTGCGACCTCGACGACCTCGAGGCGACCGCCGCGCTGATGGCCGCCTACTGCCTGGCCGCGACGCCGGACTCGCTCGCCTGATGCACCGCGCCGGGCTCGTCGCGCTCGCGCTCGCCCTCGGCGTGCTCGCCGCGGCGTGCAGCGTGCCCGGCCGGGGCGGCGAGACGACCTCGACCGTGCCGGCGCCGCCGGCCTCCACCGCGGTCGCGCCCGACCTGATGCCGGGCGCCGACGGCTGCAACCACCAGAAGCCCCCGTACGCCGGCGAGCGGAAGCCGACGTACAAGGAGCCGCCACCCGACCCGCTCGTGCCGGCGACGTCGACGTGGAGCGTGGTGATGGTGACGTCGTGCGGCCGCATCACGATGGCGCTCGATCCGACCACGGGCGGGGAGGCGACCTCGTCGTTCGCCGCGCTCGTGCGCGCCGGCTTCTACGACGGCCTCACCTTCCACCGCGTCGTCCCCGGGTTCGTCGTCCAAGGCGGCGACCCGCTCGGCACCGGCGCGGGCGGCCCGGGCTACTCCGTCGTCGCGGCGCCGCCGAGCGACTACCGCTACCGCAACGGCGACGTCGCCATGGCGAAGGCCGGCAACGAGCCGGCCGGGACGTCGGGCTCGCAGTTCTTCATCGTCTCGACCGAGTCGGGCGGCGCGATGCTGGAGCCGCTCTACGCCGTCGTCGGGCACGTCACCGACGCGTCGTCGAGCGACGCGCTGCGGCGCATCGACCGCCTCGGCGTCTCCGACGGCCCGCCGGTCGAGCCCGTCTACATCTGGACGGCGCGGCTCGTGGAGACGAAGTAGGATCCGAGCATGACTGAGAACCCCTTCGGCTTCGGCGGGATGTTCGACCCCGAGGACCTCAACAACGCCATGCGGCAGTTCGCCGAGCAGGCGCAGGAGACCCAGAGCGTCGCCTTCGCCGACAACGCGATCCACCTCGCCGTGCAGATGACGACGGCGGCGATCGCGCAGATCAGCCCCACCGGCACGCCGGAGGAGCAGGCCGCGCAGCTGCGCGCCGCGATCACCGTGATCTACCCCGAATGCGTCGCGCTCGTGCGCGAGGC
>JBPCSR010000213.1:0-18594 GCA_051006935.1 Gaiellales bacterium | reverse complement strand
GCTCACGGCGCTGCAGCGGCTCGCCGCCCTCGAGCCCTCGCCCACGCGCGCGGAGGTGCGTGAGCACCTCGCGCACCTCGCCTTCGGCGGCCGGCGCCCGTTCGGCGACGCGATCCGCGTGCTCGACCCGCGCACCGCGCGCACGATCGACGTCGACGTCGCGATCGTGGTCGGCCTCGAGGAGCAGGCGCTCGGCGCGGCGCCCGCGCGCGACCCGCTCGTCGAGGCGCCGGAGCAGAGCGACGTCGCGCGGCACCTCGCCTACCTCGCTGCGACGCGCCCGCGCCAGCGCCTCGTGCTCGTGCGCCGCGTCGCCGACGACGACGGACGCCCGCTCGCGCCCACGGCCATCTGGGAGGACCTCGTCGTCGCCGCCGGCGATCCCGCGGTGACCCACCGGCGCCGCTTCTCCGACACGGTCTACCCGCTCGAGCTCGCGCCGACCGTGCGCGAGCGGGCGCGCAGCATCGCCGACCTCGCCGCGCGCGAGCCGGACGAGGCCCTGCGCCTCGCGGGTGCCGCCGGCGTGACCGGTGCGATCCGCCGCGCGCTCGCGGCGCGTCGCCGCGGCACGCGCATGAACGATCCGCGCCTGCTCCACGAGCTCGAGACGCGCGATCCGTTCGGCGTCACCGAGCTCGACCGCTTCGGCCGCTGCTCGCAGGTGTGGTTCGTGGAGCGGCGGCTCAACCCCAAGCGCATCGACGAGCCGATCGACGACCGGCTGCGGCTCGGCACGATCGCCCACAGCGTCCTCAACCGCTTCTACCGCGAGGTGCCCGGACTGCTCAACGTCGTCGCGATCGGGCCCGCCGAGGCCGCCCGCGCGGTCGCCGAGGCCGAGCGGATCGTCGACGAGGAGATGGCGCGCGTGCGGCCGATCGTCGCGGGCGACCGTCTGCGCATCGACCTCATGCGCTGGGGCCTCCGGCGCGACATCGGCCGGCTCGTCCGCCGCGCGGCGCGTGCCGACGCGCCGCTCGTGCCCACCGAGTTCGAGGTGTCGTTCGGCATGCGCACCGCGCAGGCCGGCCGCAAGGACGGCGTCGACGTCGGCCCGGCCCGGCTGTCGGGCAAGATCGACCGCATCGACACCGACCCGCGCATGACGGCGCGCGCGATCGTCGTCGACTACAAGACGAGCACGATCCCGACGGGGCCGGAGATCCGCGAGAAGGGCGAGCTGCAGGTGCCGCTCTACCTGCTCGCCCTGCGCGAGGTGCTCGGCCGCGAGCCGGTCGGCGGGCTGTTCGTGTCGATCCGCAAGGGCGAGACGCGGGGCATCGTCGATGCCGCGGAGGACGACGTCCTCCCGCCCGGGCTCACGCGCACCGACATCGTCGAGCACGAGGAGTTCGAGGCGGCGCTCGACGCGGCGCGGGCCGACGCGGGCGCGCGCATCCTCCGCATGCGCGCCGGTGACGTGCGCCACGACCCGGCCGACGGGGAGTGGTGCCGGAAGTACTGCGACTACAGCGGCATCTGCCGGGTGCGCCCGTGAGCCTCATCCGCGAGCGCCCGCTCCTGACGCCGCCGCAGGCGGCCGCCGTCGAGGCCGACGGCGGTGTCTTCGTCGACGCCGGCGCCGGCTCGGGCAAGACGACCGTGCTCGTCGAGCGCTACGTGCGCGCCGTGACGGTCCGCAACCACCAGCCGTCCCACGTGCTCGCCGTCACCTTCACCCGGCGCGCGGCGGGGGAGCTGCAGCAGCGCATCCGGGCCCGCCTGCGCGCCGAGGGGCGCGCCGAGCTGATCCCGCTGGTCGAGGGCGGCTGGATCGGCACGATCCACGGCGCGTGCCAGCGCATCCTCGCGGAGTTCGCCGACCAGGCCGGCGTGGCGCCGGGCCTGCGCGTGGCCGACGACGTCGAGACCGTCCTCCTCCGCGACGCCGCCTTCGACCGCGCGCTCGCGACGGTGCTCCACGAGCTGGGCGACGACGGCCTGCGGCTCGTGTCGGCCTACGGGCAGGAGCGCCTGCGCCAGCTGGCCACGACCCTGCTGGTCGGGGCGCGCGTCCGCGGGCACGCCGTGGCCGCGCCGACGGGCGACGCCACCCCGGGCGAGCTGGCCGCCCTGCTCGAGGAGCTGCGCGTGCGCGCCGCCGACGTGGCCGTGGCGGGCGGCGACGGCCCGCAGGTGGTCAAGCGGCGCCAGACCGCGGCCGATCTCCTCGACCTCCTCGCTCGGGAGCCCGACGCGTTCGACCTCGGCGACCTCGAGGAGTACAAGCGCGGCGACGCGGCCTACAAGGAGCTGATCGGCGAGGTGGAGTTCGCCGCCCGCGACGTGCTCGCCGCCGAGGTGCATCCGTCGCTGCAGGCGCTGCTCGACCGCTACGCCGCGGAGTACGAGCGCGGCAAGGCCGAGGCCGGCGCGGTCGACAACGAGGACCTGCAGGTGAAGGTGCGCGACCTCCTCGAGCGCGACGTCGACGTGCGTGCCGTGCTGCAGGAGCGCTTCCGCGAGATCCTCGTCGACGAGTTCCAGGACACCGATTCGCTGCAGTACCGCGTGCTGGAGCTCCTGCGCGCGCCGACGACGCCGCTGCTCGCGGTCGGCGACGAGCAGCAGGCGATCTACGGCTTCCGCGGCGCGGAGGTCGAGGTGTTCCGCGGCGAGCGTGAGCGCGCTGGCCGCGAGGCGTCGGTCACCGTCGTCGAGCTGCACGAGAACCGGCGCTCGGTGCCGCCGGTGCTCGACGCGATCAATGCCGTGTTCGCGCGCGAGGACCGCTTCGCGCACCAGCCGCTCCGGCCCGTGCGCGAGCACGCCGGCGATGCCGACGCAGCCGTCGTCGAGCTCCTGATCGGCGCGGGCGAGAACATCGGCGCGGGGCGCGAGATCGAGGCGAGCCTCGTCGCGCGGCGCCTGCGCGAGCTCGTCGAGGCGGGGGAGTGCCGGCCGGGCCAGATCGCGATCGTCTTCCGCGCCGGCACCAACGCCGGCGCCTTCGAGGCCGCCCTGCGCGCCGAGGGCCTGCCGACCGTGTCGTCGACGGGCCGCGGCTTCCTCGACCGCCAGCCCGTCGCCGACCTGATCGCGATGCTGCGCGTGCTCTGGAACCGCTTCGACGACCACGCGCTCCTCACGTGCCTGGCCTCGCCGATGGCGGGCGTCTCCAACGACGGGCTCGCGCTGATGCGCCAGGCCGTCGAGTGGGAGTTCGCCGTCGCGCTCGACGACCTCGGCGGCGTGGGCCTGCGCGACGACGACCTCGCGCGGGCCGTCGCGCTGCGCGATGCGATCGCCCGCCTGCGCCCGCTCGCCGCGCGCCTCGGACTCGCCGACCTCGTGGCGGCGATCGTCGCGGAGACCCGCTACGACCTCGCGATGCTCGTCGAGCCCGACGGCGCCGAGCGGATGGCCAACATCGAGAAGCTGCGGCGCGTCGCGCAGGCCTACGAGAACGCACGCGGCGCGGACCTCCCCGGCTTCGTCACCGCGGTCGAGTCGGGCCGCCTCGACGGCGAGCTCAAGATCGAGGGCGTCACGGCGTCGGAGGACGACGACGCGGTACGGCTGATGACGGTGCACCAGGCCAAGGGCCTCGAGTTCCCGGTCGTCGTGGTCGCCGACACGGGTGGGCGGCCGAAGGCGTCGTCGCCCGACGCGCTGGTGCCGGCCGAGGGCGCGCCGGCCGCGATCGTGCCCGTCGCCACCGGGCGCCGCAGCCCCACGCGCGCGCTCGACGCAGCCACGGCCGCGGTCCGCGAGGCGGACGAGCGCGAGGGGCACCGCATCGCCTACGTCGCGTGCACCCGCGCCGAGGATCGATTGATCATCTCGGGCGCGCGTGGCCCGTCCGTCGAGTCGGGCTCGGTGCTGGCGTGGCTGCTCGGCCTGCTCGACGCCGACGCCGAGCTGGGGGAGCGCGTGCTGGAGGTCGACGACGCGCGCATCGGCGTGCTCGTCGCCGACGCGTCGGTCGCACCGGTCGCCGCCGAGGAGGAGCCCGACGTCGCCCGCGAATTCGTCCTCGACGAGGGCGAGCCGCAGCTGACGTTCGACATCGAGGCCGTCGGCGCCGCCGAGCCGACCTCCGACCACGGCCTGCCCGCGCTCGCGCCGCTGGCCGCGGGAACCGCGTGGGACCCGCCGATGCTGTCGTACTCCGCGCTCGAGCAGTTCGAGGCGTGCGCCTACCGCTTCCACGTGCAGCGCCTGCTCGGCCTGCCGGCGGAGCAGGCGGGAGGCAGCGCCGCGATCGGCAAGGCCGTGCACGCGGCGATCGAGATCGGCGAGGAGGTCGACGCGGGCGTGCTGCTCGCGGAGGAGGCGCCCGACGCCTCGCTCGCCGACCAGCAGGCGGCGCGCGACGCGCTCGGCTGCTGGCTCGGGTCGCCGCTGCACGCGCGCTTCGCCGCCCTGCCCGACGTGCGGCACGAGCAGCCGTTCCTGCTGCGCCTCGGCGCGGCCACGGCGACGGGCTTCTTCGACCTCAGCGCCGTCGACGGGACGCGCCTCGTGATCGGCGACGTCAAGGTCGCGGAGCTGAAGGGCCGAACGCCCGAGGAGCGGCGCGACGACGGCTACCTGATCCAGGAGTCGCTGTACGCGCTGGCGGGGCTCGAGGCGGGGCACCCCGAGGTCGAGGTCGCCTACCAGTGGGTCGGCGACGACGAGGCGGCCGCGGCGATGGCGTCGCGCGTGTTCACGCAGGCCGACCGCGAGCGGCTGCGCTCCGAGCTCGTCGCGCTCGCCGAGCGCGCCGTCCACGGGCCGTGGCGTCCCACGCCGCCGGCGCATGGCTGCGGCGACTGCCCGGCCCTCAACGTGCTCTGCGCCGGCCCCGCGCTGGGGGAGCGCTGATGCCGCGCGTCACGCGCACCAGCCCGCCCGACGCCCGCGCCCGCGCGATCTTCCGCCGCCTCCGCACCGCGTACCCCGACGCCAAGTGCTCGCTCACCTTCCGCTCGCCGTGGGAGCTGCTCGTCGCCACGATCCTCTCCGCGCAGTGCACCGACGAACGCGTGAACATGGTCACGCCCGGGCTGTTCGAGCGCTTCCCCACGCCGGAGGCCTTCGCCGGCGCGACGCAGGGCGAGGTGGAGGAGGCGATCCGCTCGACGGGCTTCTACCGCAACAAGGCCAAGTCGCTGATCGGCGCGGCACGCTGCGTGCTGCACGACCACGGCGGCGAGGTGCCGCGCACGATGGAGCAGCTCAAGCGCGTGCCGGGCGCGGGTCGCAAGACGGCGAACGTCGTGCTGGGCAATGCGTACGGTATCGCCGAGGGCATCGCGGTCGACACGCACGCCTCGCGCCTGAGCCTCCGGCTCGGCCTCACCGACACGGTCGAGCCCGTCAAGGCCGAGCGCGAGCTGATGGCGATCGTGCCGAAGCGCGAGTGGACGGATTGGACGCACCTGCTGATCGCCCACGGACGCGCCGTGTGCGCCTCGCGCAAGCCGTACTGCGACCGCTGCGTCCTGTTCGACCTCTGTCCCACCGGCCTGCAGGAGCGGCGCCGGTCCGCGCGTCCCGTGCGCGCCGCCCGGGCCTGACACGCGGGCATGGTGGCGGCATGGACCGCCTCGACGTCGAGCTCTACGCGGAGCGCCTCGCCCGCCACGTCGAGTGGGCGGCCGACGAGCTCGCCGACGCGCGTCTGCGCGCCGCGTGGCTCGAGCTCGAGCACGAGGCCCGCACCCGCGTCGACGCGCGTGACTGGCGGCGGCTCGAGGAGCTCGGGATCGTGATGCCGGAGGCCGCGGCCGGTGCCGTCGATCGCGCCGTCGCGGAGCGCACCCGCGACCTCGCCGTGCTCCATCGGCTCCAGGCGATCGTCGAGCGGCGGCGCGCCGGGGCGCGTCAGGCGACGGGGTCGGGCGCGATCGCCACGAGCAGCCCGCCGTCGTCGTCATAGGCGGGGAAGCAGTCGCACAGCACCCGCTTCTCGATGCCGGCGGCGTGCGTCAGCACGGCCTTGCAGTCCATCTGCCGCACGCCCCACTCGAGCGTCGTCGAGACGGGGTCCTGCCCGTCCGCGAAGGCGAGGTGCAGTCCGACCACGAGCTCCTGCCCGATCAGCGCGTCCTCGAGCCGGCCCGTGAGCTCGAGCACGCCCTGGCCGGCGGCGAGGATGCGCGTCTCGGCGTCGCACGCGACGAAGGCCGTGCCGGGGCGCGGGAAGTAGTCCTCGAGCAGCTGGAAGAGGAAGCCGAAGCCGCATTTGTGGCAGCCGATCGCCTGGTGCGAGAGGCCCTCGCGCCCGTCCTCGTCGAAGGAGCGGTCGTGGCAGTTCGGGCAGATGAAGTACGGCACGGGCTAGGCCGGCGCGCCCTGCTCGACCGCGGCGAGCCAGCGCTCGGCGTCGAGCGCCGCCTGGCAGCCGTTCGCGGCGGCCGTGATCGCCTGGCGGTACACGTGATCGGCGACGTCGCCGGCTGCGAACACGCCCGGCACCTTCGTCGCCGTCGAGCCCGGCTGCTGCAGCAGGTAGCCGTTCTCGTCCATGTCGAGGACGCCCTGGAACAGCGCGGTCGTCGGGTCGTGGCCGATCGCGACGAAGAGGCCCGTGCAGGGGATCTCCTTCGTGGCCGTGCCCTCGGTCTCGCGGATGCGGATGGCGGTGAGCGCGTCGTCACCGAGGCATTCGTCGACGACGTAGCCGAGCTCCCACTCGATCTTCGGGTTGGCGCGGGCGCGATCGATCATCACCTTGGACGCGCGCAGCTCCTCGCGGCGGTGGACGATCGTCACCTTCGACGCGAACTTCGTCAGGAACGTGGCCTCCTCCATCGCGGAGTCGCCGCCGCCGACGACCACGATCTCGTGCTCCCGGAAGAACGCGCCGTCGCAGACCGCGCAGTACGAGACGCCGCGGCCCTGCAGCCGCTGCTCGCTCTCGAGGCCGATCTGGCGCGCGGTCGCGCCGGTGGCGATGATCACCGCGCGGGCGCGGACCGTGCCGGCGTGCGTGTCGAGCTCGTGCGGCGTCTCCATCGGGGTGTCGGAGAGGCGCACGGCCGTGACGTCCTCGGTGCGGATGTCGGCGCCGAAGCGGGCGGCCTGCTCGCGCATCTGCAGCATCAGCTCGGGGCCCATGATGCCGTCCTTGAAGCCGGGGTAGTTGTCGACCTCGGACGTGATCATCAGCTGGCCGCCGGCTGCGTAGCCCTCGAAGACGACGGGGGAGAGGTCGCCGCGCGCGGCGTAGAGCGCCGCCGTGTAGCCGGCGGGGCCGCCGCCGATCACCGCGACCTCGTGGATTCCGTCGTCTGCCATGGTCCGTCCTTCGCTTCCGTTGTCGCTTCCCACTTGTCGAACGGCCCGTGCGCCGTCCGCATTCCTATTCTTCCGTATCCACCCCCAGGCCGGGCGCCTCGCCGGGCTCGTCGACGCGCTCGGCGCGGAACCACTCCTGGCAGCGATCGCACCACACCGTGTCGTCGGTGCCGTGGTGCCCGAAGAACGAGCCGACCGGCTCGCCGCAGAACGGGCAGAAGCGCGGTCGCTCGCCGCTCATGCCGTCGGCGGCGCGAGCACGGACAGCGGGGAGCCGTTCGTGAACAGCGACGACACGTAGACGACGACGTCGTGCCCCGGCAGGGCCGTCACGTGGTGCACCATGCCGGCGGGCTCCACGACGCTCTCGCCGGTCTGCACGTCGTAGGTCTCGCCCGGCTTGATCGTGTGCACGACGGCGGGCTTCTGGCCCGTCGTGTCCCATGCGACGACCTTCACGGTGCCGCCGCGATCCACGCTGTAGCGCAGCGTACCGGCCGTGATGGCGCCGATCTGCGAGCCGTTGTGGAAGTGAGAGGGCAGCTTCGACCCGGCGGGGATCGTCACGCGCTGCATGTAGAGCGTGCGGTCGTCGGCACCGCGCGGATTGACGAAGCGCGCGAGCACGACGCGCTTGGTGGCGGTGGCGCGCATGACGGCGGCGGTGGCGATGCCGCCCCCGATCGCGCCGAGCACGGCGACGGCGAGCAGCAGGGCGATCAGACGGGGGGAGCGGCGGTGCACGGATGGTCCTCCGGAAGGCGTTTGCGGAACGCTACCGCACGGCGCTCAGTCCCACGCGAGGACGACGAGGTCGTCGCCCTCGGCGCGGATGCGCGCCGCGATCCGGTGCGGTTCGCCGGCCGGCTCGAGGCGCGCGAGCCGCACGTCGGGTTCGAGCGCCGGAAACGGCGCGTGCGGTCCGCGGTGCACGGCGGTCACGCCGTCGGCGGCGATCGGCGCGTCGCCGGGGTCGTCGAACAGCACCGCGTGGACCTCGACGGTGTAGCGGTGTCGGCCCGACTCGTCCTCGAAGCGCTCCTCGAGCACGGCCAGGTGGACGCCCCCGTCGACGACGAGCTCCGTCTCCTCGAGCACCTCGCGCCGCGCCGCCTCGATCGGCTCCTCGCCGGGCTCGATGCGGCCGCCCGGCAGGGCCCAGCGGCCGATCGACGGCGCCGTGCCGCGCTCGATCCAGACCACGCCCGCGGGACTGCGGATGACGCCCAGGGCGATGCGCGTTCCGTCCATGGCGCGCACCGTAGCGGCCTCCGGCGCCGCTGGTAGGTTGGGCTGTCCGGGATGCGCCGCTATTCGGATCAGCTCGGGCGCTCGTCGCCCCTCCGGGACGTCCTGCCGGCGTTCCGCTCCCGCGATGGCCAGCTGCGGCTCGCGCAGGAGGTCGGCGACATGATCGACCGCGGCGGCGTGCTGGTGGCGGAGGCGGCGACGGGCATCGGCAAGAGCCTCGCCTACCTCGTGCCCGCGGCGCTGAGCGGCCGGCGCGTCGTCGTGTCGACGGCGACGAAGGCGCTGCAGGGCCAGCTGCTGCACGAGGATCTCCCGCTGGCGCGGCAGGCGACGGGCGTCGACATCACGGCCGCCGTCGTGAAGGGGCGCTCGAACTACGTGTGCCGCGTGCAGCGTGCGTTCGCGCACCAGCGCGTGCCGGAGGACCTGCAGCCCGAGCTCGCGCGCCTCGACGAGTGGCTGATCCGCACGCGCGAGGGCGACCGCGACGAGCTGCCGTTCGTGCCGCCCGAGGCGGTGTGGCGCGAGCTCTCGGTGGGGCCGGACCGCTGCCGCGGCGGACGCTGCACCGAGCGCGACGGGTGCTACGCCGAGCTCGCGCGCGAGCGCGCCACCGGCTGCCAGATCGTGCTCGTCAACCACGCGCTCTACCTGGCCGATCTCGCGCTCCGCGCGGCGCGCGGGGGCGAGCCCGTGATCCTGCCCGAGCACGACGTGCTCGTCGTCGACGAGGCGCACGCCTTCGAGCAGGTGGCGGCCGAGGCGCTCGGCGCGCGCGTCTCGGGTCCCCAGCTCGCGCGCTTCGCCCGCGACGTCGACAGCGCCTGCGCGGCGGCGGTGAAGCTGCCGCCGTCGGCCGAGCTCGCGCTCCTGCAGGTGCACGGCGATCGCCTGTTCAACGCGTTGCCGGAGGGCCGGCGCGTGCGCCTCGACGAGCAGCGGCTGCGCCTCCTCCCACGCGACGCCGCCGACGCCATGCGCTCGGCGCTCGACGCGATCGCGGAGCGCATCAAGGACCACTCCGACGAGTGCGAGGCGCTGGCGCGGCAGGCGCAGCGGCAGGCCTACGCGCTCGAGGCGATCCTCTCGCCCGACCACGAGGAGACGGTCGTGTGGTCGGAGCGCGACACGCGCGGGGTGGAGCTGCGCGCGGCGCCGACGGCCGTCGGCCCGCTCCTGCGCGAGCACCTCTGGGACCGCCTCCACGCGGGCGTGCTCGTCAGCGCCACGCTCGCCGACGGCGACGGCCTCAGCGGGATCTGCCGCCGGCTCGGCGCCGACGGCGCGCGCACGCACATCGAGCCGTCGCCGTTCGACATCGGGGCCAACGCGCGCCTCTACGTGCCGACCGACATCGTCGGCGGCGGGCGCGCCGACCCGGAGCTCGTGGCGGATCGCATCGGCGACCTCGTCGAGGCGGCGGGCGGTCGCGCGCTCGTGCTGTTCCCGTCGCTCGCCCGCCTGCGCCGCGTGCACGAGCTCCTCGCCGATCGACTCACCATGCCCGTGCTGTGCCAGGGCACGGCCGCCCGCGGCGTGCTGCTCGAGCGCTTCCGCGAGGACGAGACGTCGGTGCTGTTCGCCTCGATGACGTTCTGGCAGGGCGTCGACATCCCCGGCCGCTCGCTCGAGCTCGTCGTGCTCGAGAGCCTGCCGTTCGCGGTGCCCGACGACCCGCTGATCGCAGCGAAGTCGGAGCGCGCCGAGCGCGACGGCGGCAGCGGCTTCCGCGACGTGCAGCTGCCGCACGCAGCGCTGCTGCTCAAGCAGGGCTTCGGCCGCCTGCTGCGCTCCGAGACGGATCGCGGCGTCGTCGCGGTCCTCGACGCCCGGCTCGTGACGAGCGGCTACGGCGCGTTCCTGCGGGGCAGCCTGCCCGCCGTGCCCGTGACCGACTCGGTCGACGAGGTGCGCGCGTTCCTCGCCGCCTGAGCGGCGTCGACCCGCCACCACCAGCCGCGGCGGCGGGCATAGGATGGGGCCATGCGCCGCGTCGTCGCCGTGCTCGGCCTCGCCCTCGCCGGGCTGCTCGCGATCGCCGTCCTGGCGGTGGCGACGGAGCGCGGCAGCGTGCGCGAGCTCCGCGCGGCGAGTCGGCACGAGCCGGTGGTGGGCGCGCGCGTGCGCGGCGACCGCACGCGGTCGGACGGCCTGCGCGTCATCGACGCGACCTACCGCAGCCCGTACGGCCGGCCGATGGACATCAAGGTCTACGCGCCGGCCCGCCACCGCGGCGCCCTGCCGTTCGTGTGGCGCTTCGCGCCGTCCTTCTGGCAGCAGGCGCCGCGCTGCCAGCCGTTCACGCGCGGCCAGCCCGCGCGGTGGGGCTTCGTCTACGCGTGCGTCGGCGTCGACGACCGCACGGGTTGGGCCGGCGACCACGCCTTCGGCGATCCGCGCGCGCTGCGCGAGGCGCTGCGCCTGCGGGCCACGGTGGAGCAGCTCGTGCGCGCCCGCGCGTCGGAGGAGCTGGTGATCGGCTCGAGCGCGAGCTCGGTCGACGCGCTCGACGCCGTCGGCATCGAGCCACGGCGCTTCAGCGCCGCGATCATCTTCGACAGCCCCGCCAACCTCGCGGCGCGCTACTGGGACCTCTCGTCGGTACCACGCGCGCACACGACGCCCGAGTACGGCGGCCCGCCGACGGGCCCGCGGCGGCGCTCGTACATCGACCGCAGCCCGATCGCGCGCGTGCGCACGCTCGCCACCAGCCCGACCGAATTCCGCTTCTACCTCAGCCGCACCGACGCGGTGGCGTGCGACCCCCAGCAGATGCCGCGCTTCCTGCACCTGCTCGCGCGCGACCGGCACCGCGCCGTGCCGGTGATGGTCGGCGCCTGGCAGCACGGGACGGGGTGGACGTACTACGCGGGGTACGAGATGCAGCGACTCGGCATCGCGCCGCCGACCGTCCCGGTCGCGCCGCCCGAGGTGCATCGCGTGACGGCGTCGCCGACCAGCCGGGTCGGCTGCTCGAGCGCGTTGCGCTGAGTGCCCGGAGCGGGACTCGAACCCGCACGCCTTGCGGCAGTCGATTTTAAGTCGACCGCGTCTGACCAATTCCGCCATCCGGGCCCTTCGAGGATAGAGGCAGCGGTCGACCGTGGGCCGAGTTCGTGCGATGTGTCTCATATCGCGACGATGGACGACCAGCTCCGCACCCTCCTCCCGGCCTACGCCGCCGGCTCCCTCGACCCCGAGTGGCACGCGCACGTCGAACGCGCGCTGCAGCAGTCGCCCGCGCTGCTGGCCGAGGCGATGGAGCTGATGCTCGTGCACGAGCACCTGCTCGAGGTGCGCTCCGGGCTCGAGGCGCAGCCCGTCGACGTCGAGGGCTAGGCGGCGAGCCCGAGCGCGAGGCCGTGCAGGATGTCGCGCTCGGAGGCCACGTAGGCGTCGGCCTGGAGGGCGTCGAGCACGGCGAGCAGGACGAGCGCGCCGCCGATGATCAGCGGCGCGCGGCCGATCTCGATCGCGGGGTGCATGGCGCGGCGCTGGTCGGCCGTGAGCGGCGCGAGCTTGGCGATCCACGTGGCCACGGCGTCGCGGCTGACGCGCTGGCCGTGGATGCGCTCGGAGTCGTAGCCGGGGAGCCCGAGCTCGATCGCGGCGAGCGTGGTGGCGGTGCCGGCGACGGCGATCGGGTCGGCGTCGAGCGGCTGCAGGAGCTCGGGGGGCAGGTGGCGGTCGAGCAGGTTGTCGATCTCCTCGCGCGCGACGGTCAGCCGATCGGGGCCGACGGCGTCCTCGTTCAGCCAGCGCTCGGTCATCCGCACGCAGCCGGCCTGCAGCGACACGGCGCCGAGCACTTCGCCGTCGCGGCCGAGGACGACCTCGGTCGAGCCGCCGCCGACGTCGATCACCGCGGTGGTGCCCTCCGACGGCTGCGCGGAGGTGACGCCGCGGAACGTGGCGCGCGCCTCCTCGTCGCCCGACAGCACGCGCGCCGGGATGCCGAGGTCGCGCGCGAGCGCGTGCATGAACGCCTCGCCGTTGGCGCTGTCGCGCACCGCGCTCGTCGCGCTCGCGAAGATCACGTCGCAGTTGGCCGCGCGCGCCTGCTCGACGTAGCCGGTGACGGCCTTGCGCGTGCGGCCCATCGCCGTCTCGGCCAGCCGCCCGTCGCGGTCGACGTGCGCGCCGAGGCGCGTGATGGTGAGCACCCGGTCGAGCTCGCGGATCTCCCCGCCCTCGACGTCGGCGAGCAGGAGCCGCGTGGAATTCGTGCCCATGTCGATGACGCCGACGCGCATGGCGGAAGGGTACGCGGCGCGTCCCGCGTGCCCAACGCCGAACGCCGCGCTTGCGCTAGACTGCGCCTCGCGACGCGGGGTGGAGCAGTCTGGTAGCTCGTCGGGCTCATAACCCGAAGGTCGCAGGTTCGAATCCTGCCCCCGCTACTTACGGACGTCGGTCGGGTTCCGCGGAACAGTTGTCCGCGAACCCCGACGCCAACGTCCGCCTAGCGGAACGCCGACGGAATTACGAAGGAGAGGACTGTCCCGATACCGGACTTCCCGCCTGCGCCCATCTGCGTCAGGATGCGCGTGCCGTCGGGGGATACGGTCGCGCCGGAGAAGGTGAGAGCGCCTTCGGATCGCTTGAAGTTGTGCAGCACGGTCGCCTTGCCGCTGGCCTTCTCGATGGCGATGATGGCGCCGAGTCCGCCCTTCGCGTTGCCGCGCCAGGTGATCGAGTACAGGAAGATCCCGGACGGCGACTCCGCGAGGGAGTTATAGGGCGATACGCCCGTCGTCGAGTTGTAGTTGAACACCACATTCGAGGAGTTCGCGGCGGGGTCGAACTTGAGCACTGCGCCGCCATTGTGCGCGCCGGCGATCCACGTGTTCGAGTACAGGCTGCCGTCCTTCGACAGGAGCAGTGCGCCCATCTGCGGCATTCCGCCCGTGGTCTTCGTGAAGTTCAGGCGAATCCGATAGTCGGTGCCGTTCGGGTTGATGGAGAACACGCCGCCGAGCGAGTTCTTGCCGCCGTTGAACGCTTGGCCATAGAGAAGGCCGTCAGCGGGGTTGTAGGTGAGTGCACCGAACGGGATGGCGACATCGCTCTTGGAACTGGGCGCGAAGTTGTGCAGCACTTCGATCTTCGATCCTGGAGTCTTGGTGTCGAACTTCCAGATGGTGCCGCCCTGCCGCTTGCCGTTTTGACCAGTGGTGCCGTACAGGGTGTCACCGACGATGATCGGGGAGGCCTGGCTGGTCGTGCCGGTCGCGGGCGTGAATGATGCGATTGCCGTGAGCGGGTTGGTGGAGGCGCTCTTCGTGAGGTCGTACGTGTAGATCACACCCAGTCCGGAAGCGCCCGCCTGCGTCGTCGCGCCGAACAGCGCAGTGCCATCGGCGTTCATGACCGGGGCCTGCGACGGGGTGAGTCCGTTGGCGAGGTCGAAGGTGCCGATGGTGCGGAATGTGCGAAGATCCGGCGTCGCCTGCCAGATGGTCCCGTTGTTGGTCGGGCCGCCGACGAAGGTCGCGCCGAAGCACATGTCGGCGCCCCCGAACGTGGACGCCTGACCCTTCACGCAGATCGGAGCTGACGTCGGGGTGGAGCCGTTCGCACCGTTGAAACTGATGACTGTCGGGTTAGCGGCCCGGACGCTGGTCGCGCTCGCCGCGGCCGGGATCAGCGCAGCGCCGAGAGCAGCAGAGACAGCGGTGAGCGCGAGAACTGTGCGTGCCTTCATGTGACGGCATCTCCTTGCGGGCTGGTAGACGAAGCGTGCGTGGTCGGTCGATCTGAGCATGCCGGAGCGGCGCAGTTGGTGGACGTGAGTGAACTGGCCCCGCGTGCGGTCTACAACGGTACCCAGATCATCGGCTCGGCGCAATGACACGACGCTCGCCAACGTCCCTCGTCGCATGGAGTCGCGGCGCGGTCAGAGAAGTCCGTCCAAAACCCTCCCCCGCTATCCATCTCTCTGAATCAGCCCGACGATCCGGGATCAGCGCGCGTCGAACTGCAGGATCGCCGACCTCAGTCTCCGGCTCCGGCACGGGACGGTCTATCAATATCCGCGGGCGCCGTGTAGGCTCGTCGAGAGCGTATGCCCGTGCCCGACCAGGCGCCGACATCGCACTCGTTCACCGGACGATGATCCAGGAGGGCACCATCACCTTTCTCATGACCCACTTCTATCCGGGTGGCACCGCTGACCAGTACGCCGTCGTCCTCGATGCCGTCCACGTCGACGGCGCGCTGCCGCCGGGTCAGCTGTCGAGCGCGGCGGGGCCCACCGACGGCGGCTGGCTCATCAGCTCGATGTGGGAGTCGCGCGCTGCGTTCGAGACGTTCGTGGCCGACACGCTGATGCCGTCGCTGGCGGGTATCCAAGGCGGGTTCGAGACCGGGCCCGAGGAGCGCCTCGCCGAATGCACGCTTTTCCAAACCGCCTGAGCCACACCTTCGGATGGGAGGACCGATGAGCGAGTCCGTGATCGACGCGCACGACGAGCTCTACCGCTCACTCAACGCGATGCTGGGCGGAGACCCATCACCTGTTCTGGCCGTGTGGTCCGACGCTGACGACGTCACGTACGCCGGGCCGTTCGGCGGCGTCACCACCGGGCGTGCGGCCGTTGCCGATGCCTTCACAGCGCAGGCCGCCATGCATCTCGCGGGCCGTCTTGAGGTGTCGGACGTGACGCTCGTCGAGACGGACGGCATGGGCTACACCTTCTGCACCGAGCACGGCATCGACCATGTCATCGATGGCGCCTCCGTCAACCTGACGCACCGCGCCACCAACGTCTTCCGGCGAGAGGCAGACGGGTGGCGTCTCGTGCATCACCACACCGATCGTTCCTCCGGCTGAGAGCCGTCGGGCTCCGGCTCCGCGCGGACCCGCTCTGTACCGGGGCCGCTTCGACACAGCGCAGGAGCATGGTGGAACACGGTCTCCACGCGGTCGGAGACGTCCGCTCGCAACCCGCCGCCGCTCCTCCGACCGGCTGGCCGATTCACGCGCCACTTCCGCGATCGCCACCAGCCGAGGGAGCGGACACGGCGCTTTACGGCGGGCGTATGGCATGATCGCCTCATGTCTGACGCGCTCGCCGGTTCGAATCGCTGCCCTCAGCTTGCGCATCCGCTTACGGAACGCCCCGCCGCATCGCGTGTAGGGATGACGGTGGGCCGGCCGCTCTTCATCACCGTGATTGCGCTGGTGCTCGGGTACATCTGCTTCGCGCACGTGGGCGCGGCGGCTGCGGCCGACTTCGCCTGGGCGAGCAAGGGCGGGGGAACGGGCACCGATCAGGCGCAGCGCATCGCGGCGTTCGCCGATGGCTCGTCGGTCGTCACGGGGACGTTTTCGGGAACGGCGGCGTTCGGCACCACGACGCTTACGAGCAGCGGCGGCACCGACGTCTTCGTCGCGAAGCTGAACCGGGACGGCACGTACGCCTGGGCCGTGCGAGCGGGCGGGGAGGCCTACGACACCGGAAACGCGGTCGCGGCGTTCCCGGACGGCTCGGCGGTCGTCACGGGGAGCTTCCGTCGCAGCGCGACCTTCGGCGCGATCACGCTCACGCCCACGGGCGGCTCCAGCAACTCGGACGTATTCGTCGCGAAGATCGGGCCCGACGGCACGTTCGCGTGGGCGACCAAGGCCGGTGGGGTCGCCGATGGGGACGAGGGGTTCGGCGTGTCCGCCACGGCGGACGGGGCCGCGATCGTCACTGGGACGATGATGAATTCCGGGACGTTCGGCGCTACGACGCTCACACGGAGTCTGTCGAACGCGTTCGTCGCCAAGGTCAGCGCCACGGGAGCATTCCTATGGGCAACGGCAAGCGATAGCCAGGCGTTCTCGGTGAACGGTGGCGAGACCTGGGGCAACGACGTCTCTGCGCTCCCCGACGGCTCGGCCATCATCACCGGCAAGTTCGACGGTGATACGAAGTTCGGCGGGACGACGCTCACCTCGACGGGCGCTCCAGGCATCAAGACTGATGCGTTCGTCGCGAAGCTGGCGGCCGACGGCACCTTCGCCTGGGTCAAGAAGGCCGGAAGCGGCACGCAGAACGCGGTCGGTCTCGGCATCGCGATGCGCGCCGACGGGAGCGCCGTCGTCGTCGGGGAGTTCAAAGGCGCCGCGGTCTTCGGTGGGCTCACGACGTCGGCCCGAAGCGTCGTCACGGCGTTCACCGCCAAGATCGACGCAAGCGGCACGTTCACGTGGGTGACGACGCCGACGGGCACGGGAACGACGTCGGCCAACTCGGTCGCGTTGCTGTCTGACGGGTCCGCGCTCATCACCGGATATCTGGACGGAGCGGCGGACTTCGGAACGGCGTCGTTGACGTCGTCGGGTAGCGACGGGCTCGTGGCCCAGCTCGCAGCGGATGGCGCGTTCTCCTGGACGCGCGACGTCGGCGGCTCGGGGAGCGACCGGGGGAAGGGGATCGCCACGTTCTCGGATGGCTCCGCGGTGATCTCCGGGTTCTTCTCGACGACGGCCGCGTTCGGCGGGCTCTCGCTCACGAGCGCGGGAGACAATGACGCCTACGTGGCAGCGCTCGCCGAAGCCGCACCCGCCGCACCTGCCGCGCCGACCGCCGTGCCGGGCGATGGTCAGGCGACGGTGACCATCACGCCGCTGCCGAGCCCCGTCTTGTCGTACACCGTGACCGCTTCGCCCGGCGGCGCCACCTGCACGATCACGCCGCCGGCGACGACCTGCGTGATCTCCGGACTCACGAACGGAACGGCGTACACCTTCACGGTCAGGGCGATCAATGCGTTTTTCACCTCGCCGGCATCCGACCCTTCGAAGCCGGTGACACCGACGAGGCCGGCCGATGCAGCTGCCGCGACGACGCGCCTATCCGTCACGACGCTCGTCAATGACATCCGCCTCGCGGTCGGAGAGCAGACCCGCGTGACCGTTCGCATCCGCAACGCCGGCCGCGTCGCCGCGAAATCGGTCAAGGCGTGCCTGCGCGCACCGTCCGCGCTGGCGATCATCGCGAACCCCGGCGGTACGCGTGTCGGGCGTCGCGTGTGCTTCGCCGTCGGCACGCTTCGTGCGGGCGCACGCGTCACGCGCTGGATCACGGTCCGCGCTGCGCAACCGACGCCGCACACGAGCGTTGACGTCGTCATCGAGTCGCCGTCGACGCCTCGCGTCAGCGTGCGCACTGCGGTCATCCGCGTTGACAAGCGGCCGACACGCGCCGAACCGATTACCGGTTAGAAGTCGTCGCACACCTGTGCCCTGCTAAGGGTCGGGCTGTCCGCGGCCACGGCGCGGTCAGAGAAGTCCGTCCAAAACCCGCCCCGCTAAGTCCGGCCTTCTCCGACGACGGCCGCTGTCGGCGGCGCAGCCCTTCGCGATCTCGGGTGACGGCGAGATGGATGGGTCGACGTTATGAGTCGCTTCGTGGATCGAATCGGCCCCTGATTCGGCAAGCCGGTGCGGTCGTTCTCGTTGGCGTGGCGGACACGACCGAGCAGCCGGGTAGGCTGCAGCCGGAACGTGTGTTGCGTCTGCGCAGCCACGCGATCGAAGCGCTGCAGTGGCACCACGACGTCTCATCACAGTCCTCGCGGTCTTGGTCGCCGTCTGCGCGGTCGGCGCCGCGAACGCTGCGGCAGCGACCTTCGCCGTCACCAACGCCGATGACAGCGGCGACGGCTCGCTGCGCGGAGCCATTGGTCAGGCCAACGCCGCGTCGGGTGCGGATACCGTCGTCTTCGCGAGCGGCGTGACCGGGACGATTCTGGTCCGCAGCGCGATTGCGATCACGGATCCCGTGACGATCATCGGCCCAGGGCAGGGGCAGCTGACGCTACGCGGCAGTGCGCTCACGCGCATCCTCGCTATCGACGCGAGGGGAGCGGTGGAGATACGCGGACTGGCGCTCGTGGGGGCGAGCGCGCTGGGCGACCGCGGCGGGGCGATCAGCGCTGCGCAGGTGCCCGGCGACATGCTCACCGTCTCCGCCTGCCGGTTCGAGGACAATGTTGCGAGCGCCGGCGGCGCCATCGCCACCGACCGTGCCGTCGGGGCATCTTCCGGCGGATCGTTGACCGTCATGGATTCGACGTTCGACGATAACCGGGCGACGGTCGACGTTGGGGGTGCCATTGCCG
>JBPCSR010000212.1:0-3709 GCA_051006935.1 Gaiellales bacterium | reverse complement strand
TCGGCGTGACCGTGATCGTCGTCTCGTGCGCGCGCGCCGTGGCGTGCGGGTTGAAGGCCGCCGGGGCCGCGGCGACGGAGACCGCGGGACTGCTCACCGGGACCGCGGCAGCGCGCGGCGCGAACGGGGAGCCGATCAGGGCGGCGAGGATGAGCGAGGCGGCGACCATGGGACGACGTGTCTCAGTGTGCCTGACGGCTGCGCGTGACGCCGCCGCCGCCCGACTCGCTCAGACGTCGCCGCCGGGCGTCCAGATCTTGGGGCGCGGGGGCTCCTGCTTCGGCGGGGGAGGCGCCGCGGCCTCGGGCTGCTCGGCCGCGCCGGGCTCACCGCCCTCGCCCATCTGGACGGCGTCGGCGAACGCGAGCTTCAGCTCCGCCAGCGCGCGGCGGAGGTCGTCGACGGGCTGCGGGATCGGCGTGCCCTCCGGCAGGGCGCTGAGGAACGTGGCGATCAGCGCGTCCGCGCCGGCGATGGCGAGGCTCGCCTGGAAGGCGTCGCCGCCGTTGACCATCTCCGGGATCATCCCCAGCTGGCCGGCGCCGATCGACATCAGCTCGGAGGCGACCTGGAGCATCAGCGATTCCACGCGCAGCTGCGTGAGGTCGATCTGCCCGCCGGCATCGCCCGCCGCAGCGGCCTCGTCGCCCCCGGAGGCGGTGGTCTCGTCGTCGTCAGCCATGTCAGCCGATCCTCTCCTTTAGGGCCTGTGCGCTCGTCATCGTGATCCCGACCTGCTCGGCGTGGATCGCCGTCATCTCCTCGCCCTGCTCGACGCGCTGCTTCCAGCGCGTGGCGTGGTCGCCCGCGTCGATCAGCCCCTCGAGCGGCGCGATCCACGGACCGAGGGCAAGCGCCTCGATCTCCGGCTGGCACGCCGCCAGCAGGTCGCGGATGCGCTGGGCGGCCGGGATCGCCTGACGGGTCTCGAGGTCGATCAGCTCGCGGCTCATGCCACAGCGCAGCGAGCGCCAGAGGTTCTCCTCGAGGTCGCTCGGACGGTCCGGCGCCGGCAGCTCGCCGGCGTCGTAGAGGCGCGCGGCGCGCGCCATCAGCGCGGTCTGGAACGCGGCGAGGGCGATCGACTCGGCGATGTCGGGCAGGGCGTCGCAGGCGCGCATCTCGACGGTGCCGAACGCCTGGTGCGGCCGGATCGTCCACCAGATCTCCGTGTGCTCCCGGATCGACTCGGTGTCCAGCAGGAAACGCACGTAGCGGTCGTAGTCGGCCCAGTCCGGGAAGACGTCGGGGATGCCGCAGCGCGGGAACATGCGCGTGAAGATCTGCGTGCGCGTCGAGCGCAGGTGCGTGATGCGCCCCTCGAGCCACGGCGACGTGCACGACAGCGCGAGCAGCTCGGGCACGTACGTGCGCATCGCGTTCGACACCGCCATCGCGCGGTCCGCGTCGCGGATGCCGACGTGCACGTGCATGCCGAAGGTGTTGTTGCGCCACGCGATGTAGCGGAGCGTGCCCTCGACGATGCGGTAGTGGGGCGTGTCGATGATGCGCTGCTCCGTCCACGGCGACGTGGGGTGCGTGCCCGTGGCGCCGAGCTCCAGCCCGAGGCTCCGCGCCACGTCGACGAGCGCGATGCGACGGTCGATCAGCATGCGCGCGGCGTCGTCGAAGGTCTCCCCCCGGCCGGTCTTGACCTCGATCTCGCTGGCGATCAGCTCGCCGGCGACGTGGCCGGCCAGCGGGCCCGCCTCGCACGCGTCGCGCAGCTCCTCGAAGCGGTTCGTCATCTGCAGCGTGGCGGGATCGAGGATCTGGAACTCCTCCTCGATGCCGATCGTGAAGTCGGTTGCGGCCTCGAAATGCCCGCGTGCCGCGTCGAGCGCGGCATAGGAGTCCTCGACGGAAGCGCCCATCAGCCGGCGTACGGTAGCAGTCGGCAGAAGGCTGCCCGTCGCCGGAACGGCGCTATCCTGCGCGCCTCATGGACGACGCCGAGGAGACCGAGCTGCACCCGGAGGAGGTCACGCTGCTCGACTACGTCGTCGGGGAGCTGGCGCCGGACTCGTCCGACGCGATTCGCCGACACGTGGAGCGGTGCCCGACGTGCCGCGAGCGCATCGTCGACCTGTCCATGGACATGGATGAGATCGACCGGCTGCCGATGGTCCCGATCCCGCACGACATCCTGCGCGGGGTCCTGGCGGGAGAACCGCGCCTGGGCGGCCGACGCACGGCCGCGCGGCTCCTCCCGGTCCTCATCCTCGTGGCCGTCGCGATCGGGATCGTCGCCCTCTTCCAGGTCGGCGGCATGCGCGCGGAGACGGGCGCGACCGGCCAGCGCCAGGTGATCCTCGCCACGCCGGAGGACGACGCGGTGGGGGTAGTCGACGCCCTGCTCGGCGGCATCCCCCACACGGTCACCGTCGACCGCGCCGATGCGCGCCACCTGGTCGTGCTCGTGAGCGACGCGGACGTGAACGCCGCCGTGTCGCGCCTCGCCCCCACCGAGCCCGCCGTCGGCCGCAGCTACATCGTCGATATCGGCGGCTCCGGTCAGCTGCCCGGCGCGAACGGGTGAACCGCGCCCGCCGCTAGGCGAGGTGGAAGTAGAGCGCGTACAGCAGCTCCACGGCAGGACTGGTCGTGTGCGCCGTGACGTGCGGGGGCACGTCGATCAGGGCGCCGGAGTAGTTGAAGACGATGCGGACGCCGGCGGCGACGAGATCGTCGGCGACTTCCTGTGCGGCTCCGGCCGGGACCGCGACCACGCCGACGATCACCTGGTGCTCGGCGATCGACTCCTCGAGCTCGGCCGGAGACTGGATCGTGAGCCGCCCGCAGGGCGTCCCGATCAGGGCGGGATCCGCATCGAACACGCCGACGATGGAGAACCCGTGGTCGGCGAAGACGTCGGCCTGCGCGATCGCCTGGCCGAGGTGCCCCGCGCCGACGAGCACGATGTTGTGCTGCCCGGCGGTGCGCAGGATGCCGCTGATCTCGCCGATCAGCGCGTCGACGCTGTAGCCGACGCCGCGCTTGCCGAACGTGCCGAAGCCCGAGAGGTCGCGACGGATCTGCGTCGCGTTGACGTGCGTGTACTCGCTGATCTCGTGCGAGGTGATGGCGCTGCGGCCGGCCTTCTTGGCCTGCGTCAGAACCTGGAGATAGTGCGCCATGCGCGCCGCCACGCCGCCGCCGAGACGGTCCGCCATGCCGGTGGTCAACGCGTCATCCCCATGTCACAAGGGATCGTACAAAGGTCGGCCGTTGAGGGATCCACCGTGTCACGATCCCGTCCGGTCGAGGACGGAGGCGATCTCGCCGGCCGTCACCGCGAAGCGGCCCACCTCGACCCCGTCGACGAGCACCACGGGGATCGCGACGCGGTAGCGACGCTCGAGGTCCGGATCGCCGTCGATGTCGATCACGCGTGGTTCGAGGCCGCGCGCGGCGCAGGCCTCCTGGGCGGCCAGCAGGGTCGGCGGACAGAGGTGGCAGCCCGTCGCGACGTACACCTCGACCCGGCTCATCCGAGCGGGCTCCGCGCGTGCGCATCGAGCGCGCGCATCGCGTCGTCGTCGAGGGCCGGCAGGCCCACGGCGGCAGCGGCGATCATGGCCGCGTTGTCCCCGCACCACTCGAGGGGCGCGAGCACGACGTCCGCGTCGAGGTCGGCGAGTCGCTCCCGCAGGCGCCGGTTCGCGGCCACGCCGCCGACCAGGCCGAGCGTGGTGCGCCCGGTCGCGGC
>JBPCSR010000211.1:0-8750 GCA_051006935.1 Gaiellales bacterium | reverse complement strand
CAGCTCTTCATCGCGATCTCGGCCGTGCTCTACGGCACGCAGGGCGTGTTCGCGGCGATCGCGTACGACCACGGCGCCTCGGTGGGCGTGCTCCTCGCCGTGCGCGCCGTGCTGTTCCTCGTGCTCGCGCTGTTCCTGCTCAACCCCGTGCGCCGCGCGACCCTCGGCGGGCACCGGCGCTCGGTCGTGATCGCCTGCGGCACCTCGATCGCCGGGCCGGCGCTCTACTTCGCCGCGGTGCAGCGCATGGATCCCGCGACGGTGACGCTGATCCTCTTCATCTACCCCGCCCTGACGGTGCTCGGCGCGGGTGCGCTCGGGCGCGTGCACCTCACGTGGGTGTCGCTCGGCGTCACGGCGATCACGCTGCTCGGCGTGGCGCTGGCGATCGGCAGCCCCGTCGGCTCGATCGACGTGCTCGGCGTCGTCCTCACGCTCACCTTCGCCTGCGTCGTGGCGGGCTACTTCCTCGTCGCCGAGTCGGGGCTCGAGGGCGTCGACCCGCTCGCCTGGCTCGGCATCACCGTGCTCGCCGCGGCGGTGGTCCTGATCCCCGGCGGCCTGCTGCTCGGCGGGCACCACCTGCCGGACGCGACCGGGTGGCTGGCGCTGCTCGGCGTGGCCCTGGTCTCGAGCATCGCGGCGTGCCTCTTCCAGACGATGGGGCTGATGCGCCTCGGCAGCGCCGCGACCACGCTCGTCGCCTCGCTCGAAATCGCCACCGTGGTGGCGCTCAGCTACCTCGCGCTCGGCGAGCGGCCCGGCGTCGTGTCGATCATCGGCGCCGTGCTCGTGATCGTCGGCGCCGCGCTGGCGCCGATCGCGGTGAAGCGCAAGGTCGACACCGGGGGCTCATCGGTGAAGCCCGGTGCAGTCGCGTAGCGCGTTCCACGCGGCGATCCTCGCCGTGCCGGCGGCGCCGGTGACCGGCTCGGGCCGGCCGCCGGTGATCTCGGCGGGCACGAAGCGGTAGCCGTCGATCCGGCGGCCCGTCGCCGTCACCTCGACGACGCCGCTCTGCGCCGTGATCCCGCCGCCCGTGTAGAAGACGAAGTTGCCGAGGCCGTAATCCACGAAGGCGCGACCGAGCATGCCGCCGCCGAGCAGGATGTGCGCGTGCGAGCCGATGACGATGTCGGCGCCGGCGCGGGCGAGGCGCTCCGCGATCGACACCTGCCGGTCGAGCGGGCACTCCTGCATCTCCTCGCCCCAGTGGAGGTAGACCACGACGGTGTCGCTCGTGCGGCGCGCCTGCCGCACCGCGCGGACGAGGCGGCCCTCCATGTCGTACTTCGCGCTCGCGACGCCGGTGCGGCGGCCGCGCGCCTCCCACGTCGACAGGAGCTCCTCGTCGATCACCTGCGTCGCGCCGAGCACCGCGATGCGTTGCCCGTGCACGATCGTCCGCCACGGCCGGAACGCCTGCGCCTCGTCGAGCCCGCCGCCCACGACGGGGAACCCGGCGCGGCGCGCGTTGCGCAGCGTGTCCTGCATGCCGACGGGCCCGTAGTCCATGCCGTGGTTGTTGGCGACCGTCACGACGTCGAGGCCGCTGCGCCGCAGCGCGTCGAAGGCCGCCGGCGGCGCGCGGAACACGTACTGCTTGCCCGCCGTCGGCGTGCCGCGCTCGGTGACCGGCGTCTCGAGGTTCGCCATCGCGACGTCGGCGCGGCGCAGCACGCCGCGGATCGGCGCGAACACGGACGCGGGGTCGGACAGGTAGGAGCGGATCGGCTCCTCGAACATGACGTCGCCGCCGAAGGCGAAGGTGACGGCCTCGCCGCTGCCGAGGCGCTTGGGGAGCGGCGGCGCCGACGTGGTCGTGACGGGCGGCGCCGCGGTCACCGTCGGCCGGGCGGCCGCCGTCGTGGCCGATGCGGCCGCGGAGGCGTCGCCGCCCGACGAGCCGCCGCACGCGCAGGCCAGGAGGCCGACGAGCAGGCAGGCGGGGACGGTCGCGGCGGAGCGGCGCATGCGCCCATTGTTCCCCAGGTCCCGCGCCGATCCTCGTGCGGGTACGCTGCCGGCAGTCGAGAGCGAGGAGCACTGCATGCGCTGCGTCGTGTACACCGGAGCGGGAGGCAACGAGGTCGTCGCGTGCGAGGAGCGGCCCGATCCGGTGTGCGGCGACGAGGAGGTGCTGATCCACGCGGCGTTCGCCGGGCTCAACGGCGCCGACGTCGCGCAGCGCAAGGGCGCGTACCCCGCGCCGCCCGGCTGGCCCGCCGACATCCCGGGCCTCGAGGTCGCGGGCGTGATCGACCAGGTCGGCACCAAGGTGCGCGGCTGGAAGATCGGCGACCGCGCGTACGGCCTCGTCGGCGGCGGCGGACTCGCCGACCGCGTCGCCGTGCACGAACGCTGCGTGGTGCCCGTGCCGTCGCACCTCGACGCCCGCGAGATCGCGGCGATCCCCGAGGTGTTCATCACGGCGCACGACGCGATCGCCACGCAGGCGGGCCTGCGCCCCGGCGACACGCTGCTCGTCCACGGTGCCGCCGGCGGCGTCGGCTCGGCCGCCGTGCAGATCGGCGTGGCGGCGGGCGCCACGGTGATCGGGGTCTCGCGCCACGCGGAGGGGCGCGCGGCGATCGCGGGCTGGGGCGCGACCGCGATCGACGCGGAGGGCTGGACCGACGCGGTGCTCGAGCTGACCGGCGGCCGCGGTGCGGACGTGGTGCTCGAGCTCGTCGGGGCGCCGAACTTCGAGGGCGATGTGCGCGCCGTCGCACGGCGCGGCCGCATTGCGATCGTCGGCATCGGCGCCGGCCAGAAGGTCGAGCTGCAGCTGCGCGACCTGATGGCCAAGCGCGTGACGGTCTTCGGCACGACGCTGCGCGCCCGGCCGCTCGAGGAGAAGGTCGACGCGATCCAGCGCTTCCACCACGAGCTCGGCCCACTCTTCGACGCCGGCCGCCTGCAGCCCGTGATCGACCGCGCCTATCCGTGGAACGAGGCGGCCGAGGCGCTCGCCCGCATGGAGGGCGCGGGCAAGATCGGCAAGGTCCTGCTCGACTTCGCATCGTAGGGTGCGCGCGTAAGCGCGGGCCCGTTCCCCGCGACTGCGCGGCCAAGATGGACTTCCTCCTGCGCATCCCGCTTCCCTTCCCGGAGGCGACGCGGCAGAATCAGCACGCATGCCCGACGCCGCCGCCATCGATGCCGAGCTCGTCCAGCGCGCCCGAGCGGCCTTCCGTGCGGGCGATCTTCCCGCGGCGAAGAGGCACGCGGCTGAGCTCTGGGCGCGCTACGAGGACCGCGCCCGCGTCGCCTCGCGGCGACTGGCCCGCGGCGCTGAGGCGGACGACGTGCTGGGGTGCATCGGCGTCCGCTTCGTCCAGTGGGTCTACCACCGCAACGAGGATCCGCGGAACATGGTCGGACTGATCAACCAGATGGCGAAGTACGCGTACGGCGACGTGCAGCGCACCGAAGCGCGCCAGGCGCCGACGATCGAGGAGATCGAGGACACGCGCTACGACGAGGAGGCGCTCGACCTGATCCTCGACCGCGACCTGCTCGACCGGCTCTTCCCCGTGCTCAACGATCGCGAGCGGCTGATCATCGACCGCACGCTCGAGGGCGTCGCCGACGCCGATATCGCCGCCGAGCTCGACGTCGACCCGAACAACCTCCACCAGATCCGCTGGCGGGCGCACAAGCGCCTGCGCGCGGAGGCGGAGCGGCAAGAATTGGCGCTGTGATGGACGACCGCGAGATCCTCCTCGGCAACCTCCTCGTCGACGCCTGCGCGGCGCTCGACGAGCGGCGCTTCGATGCCTTCGACGCGGTCGTCGAGCAGGCCGGCGCGGACCGGCAGGAACTGCTCGACATGGTCGAGGTGGCGCTGTCCCTGCGCGGCCCCGCCGCCGCCGACCCCGCGCACATCGCCGCGCTCGCGGAGTCGCCGATGTTCGACGTGCGCGCCTGGCCCGAGATCCTCGAGAGCGCGCGCCTCGCGGCGAGCATCAAGCGGCCCACGCTGCTCGCCCAGCTCGCGGAGCGCCTCGGCATCAGCGGCGACGCCGCGCAGGCGCGCCTGGCGGAGCGCTACCACGAGCTCGAGACCGGCCAGCTCGCGCCCACCGGCGTGCAGGCCGCGCTGCTCGACGCGCTCGGCGATCTGCTCGGCGGCATCCGCGAGACGCTCGCCGCCACGCGCCTCAACCCGATCCCCGACCTCGGGCCGGCGGTCGCGCTCCAGCGCAGCGGCGAGCCGATCGAGATGCTCGAGTCGCGCATGCTACTCGAACCCGAGCCGACGACCGACGCCGAGCGCATGGTCGACGAGCTGTTCGGCGCCTAGTCCAGGCCCTCGAACTCGCGCCGGTCGGGACGCCGCGTGATGTAGCCGTAGTTGTAGAGGCGCCACGCCATCGACAGGGCCGAGACGTCGAAGCGCGCGGCCTGCGCCACGACATCGGGGCCGTGGGCGTCGACGGCGGCGTGGATGCGATCCTCCGGCATCAGGAGCTCGGCCGCGAAGCGGTTGGCCTCGCGCTCGCGGATCTCCTCCGGCGTCTTCGCCTGCTCGCGCGCGGCCGGCACGTAGTCGTGCGTCCGCGTGACGACGAGGTCGGCGATGTCGTCCTTGTGCAGCTGCCAGTGGCCGACCTCGTGGGCGATCGTGAAGCGCCGACGCCGCGGCCAGCGCTCGCCCTCGACCGCGTTCACGCTGATCTCGCGCTCGCGGATGCGGAGCATCCCGGAGACGCCGTCGTCGAGCGGCGCGTCGCGGATCAGGAGGCCGAGGAACGACTCCGCGATGTCTTCGACCGGCACGATCTCGGCGCCGTCGAGCGGGTACACGTCGGCGTAGCGCGCGAGCAGGTCGCGCGCGGCGAGGATCTCCCGGTCTTCCGTGACGGCCATGGGGAAAGGGTACAGACCGGGCGCAGGGCCCAGTTCGCACAGGCAGGATGAACCAAATGATTCAGTCTGCGTCGGATGGTGATCCGATTGCACCGCGCAGTCGCGTAGACTGCCGCCCATGCCGGATCCGTCGCCGACCGTGGGGCTCTACGACCGCAGCTTCGAGCACGACGCGTGCGGGCTCGGCACGGTCGTGCACCTCGACGGCGTCGCCTCGCATGGCGTCGTCGAGCAGGCGCTGACCGTGCTGGAGCGCCTCGACCACCGCGGCGCCACCGGGGCCGACCCGGAGACGGGCGACGGCGCCGGGATCCTGATCCAGATGCCGCACCGCTTCCTCGCGCGCGTGGCGAGCGAGGAGGGCATCGACCTCCCCGCTGCCGGCGACTACGGCATCGGCATGGTCTTCCTCCCGCACGACGCGAGCCTGCGCCTGCGCTGCTCGGAGATCGCCGTCCGCACCGTCGCCGAGGAGGGCCATCGCGCCGTCGGCTGGCGCGAGGTGCCCGTCGTGCCCGACGCGATCGGCCCGCTCGCGCGCCAGACCGCGCCGCTCGTGCGGCAGCTGATCATCGAGCGCCGCCACGGCTCCCTCGACGCGTTCGAGCGCAAGCTCTACGTGATCCGGCGGCGCATCCAGAAGGCCGTGCACGCCGCGGGCATCAGCGACGCCGAGTTCGCGATCACGAGCATGTCGGCGAAGACCCTCGTCTACAAGGGCCTCCTGCGCGCCACGCAGGTGCGCGCGTACTACCCCGATCTCGCCGACCCCGACGTCGAGTCGGCGCTCGCGCTCGTCCACTCGCGTTTCTCCACCAACACGCTCGGCACGTGGGACCTCGCGCACCCGTTCAACCTGATCGCCCACAACGGCGAGATCAACACCGTGCGCGGCAACGTGAACTGGCTCTCGGCCCGCGAGCCGCAGCTCCACAGCAAGCTCTTCGGCGGCGACCTCCAGAAGCTCTTCCCGATCACCGAGGAGCGCTGGTCGGACTCGGCCAAGCTCGACGCCGCGCTCGAGCTGCTCGTCCAGGCCGGCCGGCCGCTCGAGCACGCGCTGGCGATGCTGATCCCGCCCGCCTGGAGCGACACGACGCTCGACATCGACGACGACGTGCGCGCGTTCTACGAGTACCACACCACGCTGATCGAGCCGTGGGACGGCCCCGCCGCCGTGATCGCCACGGACGGCGACAAGGTCGTCGCTACGCTCGACCGCAACGGGCTGCGCCCCGGGCGCTGGGTGCGTACCCGCGACGGCGTCTGCGTGCTCGCCTCCGAGATCGGCGTGCTCGACCTGCCCGAGTCGGAGATCGTCGAGACGGGGCGCCTCGAGCCCGGCCACATGCTGATGTTCGACACCGCGTCGGGCCGCGTCGTGCAGGACCGCGAGATCAAGCGCGTGCTCTCGCGCCAGCGGCCGTACCGCCAGTGGCTCGACCAGTACAAGCTGCACCTCGACGACCTGCGCCCGCAGCAGGGCATCGCGATCGACGAGGGCGCGCTCCCGCTCCAGCACCGCATCTTCGGCTATACCCGCGAGGACCTCTCGCTCCTGCTCACGCCGATGGCGACGACGGGCGCGGAGCCCGTCGGCTCGATGGGCGACGACACGCCGCTGGCGGCGCTGACGAGCCGCAACCGGCTGCTCCCCAGCTACTTCAAGCAGCAGTTCGCGCAGGTCACGAATCCACCGGTCGACTCCGAGCGCGAGCGCCTGGTGATGAGCCTCCGCGTCGGCGTCGGCGCGATCGGCAACCTGCTCACGGAGACGCCCGAGCACTGCCGGCGCGTCACGACGCTGAGCCCGATCCTCACCAACGGCGAGCTCGAGAAGCTGCGCGCGCTGCGGCGCGACGGCTTCCGCGCCGCCACGATCTCGACGGTCTACCCCGTCGCGGAGGGCGGACCGGGCCTCGCCCGCGCGCTCGAGGCGATCTCGCGCGAGGCGTCGCAGCTCGTCTGGGGCGGCGCGACGATCGTGATCCTGTCGGACCGCGGCGCGGACGAGACGATGGCGCCGATCCCGCCGCTGCTCGCCACCGCCGCCGTGCACTCGCACCTCGTGCGGCAGGGGGCGCGCACCATGTGCGGCCTCGTCGTCGAGTCGGGTGAGCCGCGCGAGACGATGCACATGGCGCTCCTGATCGGCTACGGCGCCGCGGCCGTGAACCCGTACCTCGCACTCGAGACGCTCCGCGACCTGCACGCGCGCGGCGAGCTCGGCGACCTCGAGCTCGGCGAGGCGCGCAAGCGCTACATCCAGGCGATCGGCAAGGGGCTGCTGAAGATCTGCTCGAAGATGGGCATCTCGACCATCCAGAGCTACCGCGGCTCGCAGATCTTCGAGGCCGTGGGCCTCGGCCGCGCCCTCGTCGACCGCTACTTCCCCGGCACCATCTCGCGCGTCGGCGGGCTCGAGCTCGCCGACATCGCCGATGAGGTGCGCGAGCGCTACGAGCTCGACGTCGCGCCGCTCCAGCCCGACGACATCCTCGACGCCGGCGGCGAGTACCAGTTCCGCATCGGCGGCGAGCGCCACGCCTGGCGCCCCGACTCGATCGTCAACCTCCAGCGCGCCGTCCGCGACGACGCCTACGCGAGCTACCGGGCGTTCGCCGAGGAGATCGACGCGGGCACCGACCGCGCGATCGCGCTGCGCGACATCCTCGAGCTCGTGCCCGCCGGCCCGCCCGTGCCGCTCGAGGAGGTCGAGCCGTCGAGCGAGATCGTCAAGCGCTTCGCCACCGGCGCGATGAGCATGGGCTCGATCTCGCGGGAGGCGCACGAGACGCTCGCGATCGCGATGAACCGCCTCGGTGGGCGCTCGAACACGGGCGAGGGCGGCGAGGACATGGCGCGCTCGACGCCCGACGCGAACGGCGACCTCCGCCGCTCCGCGATCAAGCAGGTCGCCTCCGGACGCTTCGGCGTGACCACGCCGTACCTCGTCGACGCCGACCAGGTGCAGATCAAGATGGCGCAGGGCGCGAAGCCCGGCGAGGGCGGCCAGCTGCCGGGCGACAAGGTCGACGCCTACATCGCGCGGCTGCGCCACTCGACGCCGGGCGTGGGCCTGATCAGCCCGCCGCCGCACCACGACATCTACTCCATCGAGGACCTCGCCCAGCTGATCCACGACCTCAAGTGCGTCAACCCGCACGCCGACATCTCGGTCAAGCTCGTCGCCGAGGCCGGCGTCGGCACCGTCGCCGCCGGCGTCGCGAAGGCGAAGGCGGAGCACATCGTCATCTCCGGCCACGACGGCGGCACCGGCGCCTCGCCGCTGTCCAGCCTCAAGTACGCGGGTCTGCCGTGGGAGATGGGGCTCGCCGAGGCGCACGAGGTGCTCGTGATGAACGACCTTCGCGGCCAGGTGACGCTGCAGGTCGACGGGGGGCTGCGCACCGGGCGCGACGTGCTGATCGGCGCGCTGCTCGGCGCGGAGGAGTTCGGGTTCTCGACCGCCCCGCTCGTCGCCGCGGGCTGCATCATGATGCGCGTCTGCCACCTCAACACGTGCCCGGTCGGCATCGCCACGCAGGACCCCGTCCTGCGCGAGCGGTTCCGCGGGACGCCCGAGCAGATCGTGCGGTACTTCCTGTTCGTCGCGGAGCACCTGCGCGAGCTGATGGCCGAGCTCGGCGTGCGGACCGTCGACGAGCTGATCGGACGCCGCGACCTCCTGCGCGAGCGCACCGACCGCCCGGAGTGGCTCGAGAGCCTCGACCTCTCGCCGATCCTCGCCCACCCGCGCGGCGCGGACGACCCCGCGCCCGTGCGCAGGCGCCCCCAGGACCACGCGCTCGACGCGAAGATCGACCCGGAGATCATCCGCGAGGCCGAGCCGGCGCTGGCCACGGGCACGCCGGTCG
>JBPCSR010000210.1:0-9298 GCA_051006935.1 Gaiellales bacterium | reverse complement strand
CCGGCGTACGTCTTCGTCCACTCGTGGTTGCGCTTGAACGAGAACGAGTAGAGGTGCGAGCCGATGTCGCAGGCCGCGCCGGGATACGAGTTGTGGAACCACGTGCCGCCCACCTCGGGCGCCGCCTCGAAGATCGTGAACGACGTGATTCCCGCCTGCTTGAGGCGGATCGCCATCCCGATCCCGCTGAAGCCCGCGCCGATGATCGCGATGCTCGGCGATCCCGTGCCGTTGCGTGCACCCACGTCGTGCAGCCTAGCGCCGCTGACGCGTCCGTCGCCTGACGCGCTCCGATTACACTGCCCCGGCGCGGCCGACCGCGTGCGAAACGGGAGGACGCGCCATGGACTTCGATCTGCCGCAGGAGTACGAGGACTTCCGGGCGGTGGTCCGCGACTTCGCCGAGTCGCGCATCGGCCCGATCGCCGAGGAGATCGACCGCGAGCACCGCTTCCCGTACGAGATCGTCGCGGAGATGGCGCAGCTCGGCCTGATGGGGATCCCGTTCCCGGAGGAGATCGGGGGCTCCGGCGGCGACACGGTGCTCTACGCGATCGCGGTCGAGGAGCTCACGCGCATCGACGCCTCCGTCGGCGTCACCGTCGCGGCCCACACCTCGCTCGGCACGATGCCGATCTACCTGTTCGGCAGCGGCGAGCAGCGCGCGCAGTGGTTGCCCGACCTCGTCAGCGGCCGCGCGCTCGCGGCATTCGGCCTGACCGAGCCGGAGGCGGGCTCCGACGCGGGAAGCCCGCGCACCCGCGCCGAGCTCGAGGACGGCCAGTGGCGCGTCGACGGCTCGAAGATGTTCATCACCAACTCGGGCACCGACATCACGCGCTGCGTGACGATCACGGCGCGGACGGGCGAGGACGAGATCTCGAACATCATCGTCCCGAACGGCACGCCCGGCTACACGATCAGCGCGCCGCTCCGGAAGCTCGGCTGGCACGCGTCGGACACCCGCGAGCTGACGTTCGCCGAGTGCCGTGTGCCCGAGGCGAACCTGCTCGGTCCGCGCGGGCAGGGCTTCCGGCAGTTCCTGCAGATCCTCGACGGCGGCCGCATCTCGATCGCCGCGATGGGCCTCGGCACGATGCAGGCGGCATACGACCTTTCGCTGGCCTATGCGAAGGAGCGCAACCAGTTCGGCCGGCCGATCAAGGACTTCCAGGCGATCCGCTTCAAGCTCGCCGACATGGCCGTCGACATCGAGGCCGCCCGCGCGCTCGTGTACCGCGCCGCGTGGCTCAAGGACCAGGGCCGTCCGTACGCGCAGGCCGCGGCGATCGCCAAGCTCCACACGGGCGAGGCGTCGAACCGGGCCGTCAACGCGGCCGTGCAGATCCACGGCGGCTACGGGTACATGGACGAGTACCCGATCTCGCGCATCTACCGCGACCAGAAGGTGCTCGAGATCGGCGAGGGCACGAACGAGGTGCAGCGCCTCGTGATCGCCCGCGGCCTCGGGATCTAGGCGTCGGGCTCGATCGCCGCGATCAGCGCGCCGGCGTCGACGAAGCCGCCGACCGACGCGGCCACCTCGGTCACGAGCCCGTCGCACTGCGCGACGAGGCGGTGCTCCATCTTCATCGCCTCGAGCACCCCGATCGCATCGCCGACCGCGACGCGGTCGCCAGGTGCGACGTCGAGCGCGAGCAGGACGCCCGGCATCGGCGCGATCAGACGCCCGTCGCCCGGCCCGCCGCCCTGGGTGCGCTCCGGCACCTGGGGCACCGGGAGGCGTCCGGTGCCGTGCGCGGGTCGCTGGCGCCAGGCGCCCGCGAACGGACCGGACGGTCGGCGGCGCGTCGACAGCGGCGGCTGCTCGTCGAGGAACGCGGTCGTGGCCGTGCCGGCGACGACGTCGGGCTGGCGCACCAGCCAGCGCAGGAACGGGAGGTTCGTCTCGACGCCGGCGACCTCGGTGTCCGCCAGCGCGGCGGCGAGGGCTGCGAGCGCCTCGGCGCGCGTCGGCGCATGGGCGATCAGCTTCGCGATCATCGGGTCGTACGCCACCGGCACGCCGTCGCCCTCGGCGATGCCGGCGTCGACGCGGATGCCGTCCGGCAGCGTGAGCCGGCGGATCGTGCCGGCGCGGGGGAGGAACGCGATCGGGTCCTCGGCGTAGACCCGCACCTCGATCGCATGGCCCTGCGCGACGGTCGGCGCGGGCACGCGGCCGCCCTCGGCGATCGCGATCTGGGCGGCCACGAGGTCGACGCCGAACACGGACTCGGTGACCGGGTGCTCGACCTGGATGCGCGCGTTGAGCTCGAGGAACCAGATCGCGCCGTCCGCGACGAGGAACTCCGCGGTCCCCGCGCCGACGTAGCCGGCGGCGCGGGCGAATGCGATCGCCGCGTCGGCGAGCCGGGCGCGCAGGTCGTCGTCGATCACGGGCGAGGGACTCTCCTCGAGCACCTTCTGGTGGCGGCGCTGGATCGAGCAGTCGCGCTCGCCGAGCGCGAGCACGCCGCCGTGCTCGTCCGCGAGCAGCTGGATCTCGACGTGATGCGGGCGCTCCACGAGCCGCTCGGCGTAGATGCGGCCGTCGCCGAACGCGGCCTCCGCCTCGCGCGCGGCGGCGAGGCGCGCCTCGTCGAGCTCGGCCGGGTCGCGCACGATCCGCATGCCGCGGCCGCCGCCTCCCGCCGCCGCCTTCAGGAGCAGGGGATAGCCGACCGCGTCCGGCTCGCCCTGGGGGAGCACGGGCACGCCGGCGGCCGCCGCGATCGCCTTGGCCTCGAGCTTGTCGCCCGTGCGCCGCAGCACGTCGACGGGCGGGCCGATCCAGCGGACGCCTGCCGCGATCACGGCCGCCGCTGCGTCGGCGCGCTCGGACAGGAACCCGTACCCGGGGTGCACCGCATCGGCGCCCGCGTCGGCCGCGGCCTGGGCGATCGCGTCGGCGTCGAGGTAGGACACGACGTCGACGACCCGGTCGGCTGCGCGCGTGTGGAAGGCGCCGCGGTCGTCGGGCGCCTGGACCGCGATCGCCTCGATGCCGAGCTCCCGACAGGTTCGCGCGATGCGCGCCGCGATCTCGCCGCGGTTGGCGATCAGGACGGAGCGGATCGCCACGGCGGGTCCTCCCCGGCGAGCAGCGCGCGCAGCCCGGCCTGCCCCTCGGGCGAGACGCGCGCCGCGGCGATGCGCGCCGCGAGCTCGTCCTGCGGCGGCCGCTCGCGGATGAGCCGCTTCGTCGCCCGGACGGCGTCGGGGGCGAGGGTGCAGAGCGTGCCCGCGATCGCCTCGGCCTCGGCGAGCGGGTCGTCCACGATGGCGGCGATGAGGCCGATGCGCTGCGCCTCCACGGCTTCGAACTGCTCGGCGGTGAGGAGGTAGCGGCGGGCGGCGGTCGCGCCGATGCGGTCGATCACGTACGGCGAGATGGTGGCCGGGATCAGGCCGATCCGCGTCTCCGTGAAGGCGAACCGGGTGCCGGGCTCGGCGACCGCGATGTCGCTGCACGCCACGAGTCCCGCGCCGCCGGCGATGGCGTGGCCGTGGACGGCCGCGACGACGGGTGCGGGGCAGCCGTCGACGGCGGCGAACAGCGCGGCGAGGCGCTGCGCGTCGGCGAGGTTGCCCGTCTCGTCGAGCTCCACGCTCGCGCGCATCCAGTCGAGGTCGGCGCCGGCGCAGAAGCTGGGACCGTCGCCCGAGAGGAGCACCGCGCGGGCGTCGCCGACGTCGCCGAAGGCGGCGGTCAGCTCGGAGATCATCGTCGCGTCGAAGGCGTTGCGCCGGTCCGGGCGCTCGAGCCGGATGCGCAGGACGCCGCCGTCGCGGGTGGAGGAGACGGTGCCCACGCCTACATCCTGAAGACGCCGAAGGAGGGGGCGGGCACGGGCGCGGAGCCGGCGGCGGCGATGCCGAGGGCGAGCACGCGGCGCGTATCGCGCGGGTCGATCAGGCCGTCATCCCAGAGCCGGCCCGTGGAGACGTAGGCGTCGCTCTCGGCCTCGAGCCGCTCGCGCGCGCTCGCGGCGGCGTCGCTCCCGACCTGCTCGAGCACGATCGCGGCCTGCTCGGCGCCCATCACCCCGGTGCGCGCGTTCGGCCAGGCCCACAGCTGCCGCGGCTGGAACGCGCGGCCGCACATGCCGTAGTTGCCGGCGCCGAACGAGCCGCCGATCACGACGGTGAACTTCGGCACCTGGGCGCACGACACCGCCGTCACCAGCTTGGCGCCGTCCTTGGCGATGCCGCCGTGCTCGGCGCGCGAGCCGACCATGAAGCCCGTGATGTTCTGGAGGAACACGAGCGGGACGCGGCGCTGGCACGCCAGCTCGACGAAGTGCGCGCCCTTGAGCGCCGCCGCCGAGACGAGCACGCCGTTGTTGGCGAGGATCGCGACGGGCTGCCCCTCGATCGAGGCGAAGCCGCAGACGAGGGTCTCGCCGTACTCCCGCTTGAACTCGTGGAACCGGCTGCCGTCGACGATGCGCCCGATCACCTCGCGCACGTCGTACGGGATGCGGTAGTCGACGGGCACGATGCCGAGCAGGTCCTCGGGGTCGTGGACCGGGTCCTCCGCCTCCTCGACGGCCCACGTGGGCGCGGGTGCGGGGCCGAGCGCGCGCACCGCCTCGCGCACGAGGGCGAGCGCGTGCTCGTCGTCGTCGGCCTCGTGGTCGGCGACGCCGGAGATGCGCGCGTGGACCTCGGCGCCGCCGAGCTCCTCGGCCGTCACCTCCTCGCCGGTCGCGGCGAGCACGAGCGGCGGCCCGCCGAGGAAGATCGTGCCCGTCCCGCGCACGATGATCGTCTCGTCGCTCATCGCCGGCACGTACGCGCCGCCGGCGGTGCACGAGCCCATCACCGCCGCGATCTGCGGGATGCCGTCGGCCGACATGCGGGCCTGGTTGTAGAAGATGCGGCCGAAGTGGTCGCGGTCGGGGAAGACGTCGGCCTGGAGCGGCAGGAAGGCGCCGCCCGAGTCGACGAGGTACACGCACGGCATCCGGTTCTCGGCCGCCACCTCCTGCGCGCGCAGGTGCTTTTTGACCGTCAGCGGGTAGTACGTGCCGCCCTTCACCGTCGCGTCGTTCGCGACGATCACGCACGGCCGACCCTCGATCGAGCCGATGCCGGTGACGATGCCGGCCGACGGCACGGCGTCGTCGTACTCGCCCCACGCGGCGAGCGCGCCGAGTTCGAGGAAGGCGCCATCGGGGTCGACGAGGCGGTCGATGCGCTCGCGCGCGGTCAGCTTGCCGCGCGCCCGATGACGCTCGTGCGCGCTCGCCGAGCCGCCGACGAGGACGCGTGCCCGACGCTCCTCGAGCTGCGCGATCAGGCTGCGCATCTCCTCGGCGCGTGCTGCGAAGTCGGCGCTCCCGCGGTCGGCGTGCGTGGTGAGGATCGCCATGGGCGTCGCCGAAGCGTATCGCCCCGGCGGCAGGTCGCCGGCGGTGAGCGGCTAGCATCGAGCCGTGGCAGCAGCGGCGGAGACGTGCGATGCGGTGGTGATCGGGGCCGGCATGGCGGGTCTCGGCGCGGCCTGGGACCTGCGCGACCACGCGCCGATCGTCCTCGAGTCGACCGATCGCGTGGGCGGGCGGCTGATGTCGCTGCCGCGCGGCGAGCACTGGCTGAACCTCGGCGCGCACGTGTTCGCCGGCGACGACTCCGCCGTCGGCCGTCTCGTGCGCGAGTCGGGCGCGGTCGCCGCCGACATCCCGGGCACGCTGACCGGCATCGCCTACAAGGACCGCCGCATCACGAGCGGGCGCGTCGAGCTCTACCCCTTTCGCCTGCCGATCGCGTGGCGCAGCCGCATCGAGTTCATGCGGGCCGGCTTCAAGCTGCGGCGCTACGTCGCCGAGTACGCCCGCATGCAGGCGCCGATCCCGGGTGAGACGCTGCCGGAGCGACAGCAGCGGATGCTGAGCTTCATGGACGACCATTCGGCGATGGACGCGCTCGGCCCGCTCTCGCCGGAGGTCGACGCGTTCTTCCGCTGCACGCTCACGCGCGGCACCGGCGAGCCGGAGGAGATCGCGGCGGGCTACGGCATCGGGTACTTCCACATGGTCTGGGACAAGACCGGCGGGCTCGGGCGCAACATCGTCGGCGGCACCCAGACGCTGATGGACGCGCTCGCCGCCCCGCACGGCGATCGCGTGCGCCTCGGCGCCGAGGTGACGCGCGTCGCGCAGGATGCCGACGGCGTGACGGTCGAGTACCGGCAGGACGGCCAGGCCCACGTGCTGCGCGCCCGGACCGCGGTCGTCTCGTCGCAGGCGTTCGTGTCGCGCGAGATCGTCGAGGGCCTGCCGGCCGACATGCTCGCCGCCATGCACGAGCTCCGCTACGGGCCGAACGTCTGCGCGGCGTTCCTCACCGACGAGGAGGGGCCGCAGCCGTGGGACGACGTCTACGCGATCGCGACGCCCGACCGCTCGATCTCCATGCTCTTCAACATGGACAACGTCCAGCGCGCGATGGGCGTGCCGCGGGCCCGGGGCACGAGCTTCATGGTCTACGCGGTCGCGAACCTCGGCCGCAAGGCGCTCGCCATGGACGACGAGGCCGTGCTCGACGCGTACCAGCGCGACCTCGAGGAGGTGCTGCCCGAGATCAAGGGCCGCATCGTGGAGCGCGTGCTGCGCAAGGTCGACGGCGGCCTGCCGTTCCCGCACGTCGGCCGCGGGCGCCTGCAGCCCGCGCTGACGCAGCCGCTCGGCCGCATCCACCTCGCCGGCGACTACCTCGGCTCGTGGTACGCCGAGACCGCCGCGCGCACGGGAGCGTGGGCGGCGGCCAACGCGAAGGAGCAGCTGGGGGCATGACCGCCTTCGACGACCTGATCGCGGAGGGCCCGGCGCCGATCGACGGCGGCTTCGCCACCGAGCTCGAGGCGATGGACTACGACCTCTCGAGCGACCTGTGGTCGGCGCGCCTCCTGGAGGACGGCCCGGCCGCTGTCGAGGCCGTGCACCTCGCCTATCTGCGGGCCGGCGCGCGCGCCGTGATCACGGCCTCGTACCAGGCGAGCCAGGAGACGTTCGCCACCGCCGGCATCCCCGCCTCGGACGCGGACCGCCTGATCGCCTCGAGCGTGTCGCTCGCCCAGGCGGCGCGCGTCGCGTTCGAGCGCGAGCAGCCCGACGCGCCGTTCGCGCTCGTCGCCGCCTCGGTCGGCCCGTACGGCGCGATGCTCGCGAACGGCCAGGAGTACACGGGCGACTATGCCGGCGCCGGCGTCGAGGACATCTTCCGCTTCCACCGGCCGCGCGTCGCGGCGCTGCTCGGGCCGCAGCCCGACCTGCTGGCGTGGGAGACGATTCCCAACGTGCTCGAGGCCGAGGCGATCGCGCAGCTGCAGGACGAGTTCGCGGGCCCGCCCGCCTGGGTGTCGTTCCAGTGCAAGGACGGCGGTCGCATCGCCGACGGCACGCCGATCGAGGACGCGATCGCCCGCGTGCGCGCGGCGCCCGGCGTGCGCGCGGTCGGCTGCAACTGCACGGCGCCCGAGCACGTGCTCGAGGTGATCGACCGCTGCCGCTCGGCGGCGCCCGACCTCGCCGTCGTGGTCTACCCGAACGACGGGCGCATCTGGGATGGCGCCGCCCGCACCTGGGCCGTCGGCGGCGCCGGCGGCTTCCCCGCCGATGCCGTGCGCGGCTGGGCGGCGGCCGGTGCGACGCTGATCGGCGGGTGCTGCGGCGTGACGCCCGCAGGCGTCGCCGACATCGCCGCGGTGCTGCGCCCGTAGCGCGATCGCCGTAGCGCTAGGCTGCGCGCATGGAGCCGGAGCGACACGACGTCATCGTGGTCGGAGCGGGCATCGCCGGGCTGGCCGCCGCCTGGGACCTGCGCGATCGCGACATCGTGATCCTCGAGCGCGGGAACCGCGTGGGCGGGCGGATCCGCTCCGAGGCCCGTGGCGACCTCTGGCTCAACCTCGGTGCCCACGTCTACGCCGGCGACGACTCGGCGACGGGGCGGCTGATGATCGAGGCCGGGGCGACGCCGCGCGACATCCCCGGCGTGCTCACGGCCGTCTCGTACAAGGGGCGGCTGGTCGCCGACGGGCCGCTCGAGCTCTACCCGTTCAAGCTGCCGATCTCGATGCGCGGCCGCGCGGCCTTCGTGCGCACGGGCCTCCGGCTCCGCCGCCTCGTGGCGGAGTACGGCCGGATGGCGGCACCGCGTCCCGGCGACACGCCGTCCGCGCTCCAGCAGCGCATGCTCGACTACCTGCCCGACCGCTCGTTCACGCAGGAGCTCGGCGTGCTCCAGCCCGAGGTCGACGCGTTCTTCCGCTGCACGCTCACGCGGGGCACGGGCGAGCCCGAGCAGATCGCCGCCGGCTACGGCGTCGGCTACTTCCACCTCGCGTGGAACCAGGAGGACGGGCTGGGCCGCAACATCGTCGGCGGCCCGCAGACCCTGATCGACGCGCTCGCCGCACCGCACGCCGACCGCATCCGCTACGGCGCGGTCGTCACGCGCATCACGCAGGGCGCCGATGGGGTGACGGTCGAGGTCGACGAGAACGGCGCGCGACGGACCCTGCGCGCACGCGCGGCGATCGTCTCGACGCCGTCGCACGTCGCCGCGGAGATCGTCGAGGGCATCCCGGCCGAGACGGACGCCGCGCTGCGCGCGATCACGTACGGCCCGATGATCTCGGCCGCGTTCCTCACCGACGAGGAGGGCCCGCAGCGCTGGGACGGGATCTACGCGATCGCGACACCCGGTCGCGCCACGTCGATGCTCTTCAACATGGGCAACGTGCTGATGCCGCAGCGGGCGCGCGGCTCGAGCTTCATGTCGTACGCGTCCGCGAATCTCGCCCGGCGCATCATGGGCGAGTCGGACGAGACGATCCTCGACACGTACCAGGCCGAGCTCGAGGGCGTATTCCCGGAGCTGCGCGGCCACGTCGTCGAGCGGCTGCTGCATCGCGTCGATCCGGGCATCCCGTACCCCTTCGTCGGCCGCAACCGCATTCAGGAGGCGCTGCTCGCGCCGCTCGGCCGCGTGCACCTCTGCGGCGACTACCTGGGCACGTGGTACGCCGATACGTCGGTGTGGACCGGGCGCGCGGCGGCCGCGGTGGCCAGGGGGCAGTAGGGGCGGGGACCCGCCGAAGCGGGCCCCCGCGGGTGCCTACAGATTGCCGGTGTCGTCGATCATGCGGCCGATCGTGTCGAACTTCGCGCGGTTCGTGCTGCGCAGCACGAACGCGTAGATGATCGTCAGGGCCGTGATCACCACCGCCAGCGGAGCGATCCAGTCGACGTACGAGATCGTGCCGGCGAGCACGTCGATGTTCTTGAAC
>JBPCSR010000209.1:0-4564 GCA_051006935.1 Gaiellales bacterium | reverse complement strand
GTAGGAGTGCGTCTTGCCAGCGCCGATCGACATCGAGCCGCTGTGGTTTTCCTGCGCGCACATGTAGCCGTGCTTCGAGTAGTGGTCGTCACTCGTCATGACGGTTTGCGCACTCGGACATTGGTCCGCCAGAGCGCCGCCGGGTGCGGCACCGATGGCGGCAAGCGCGGATAGCAAGGTAACGAACAGGACAAAACGGCGCATGTGGGTTCTTTCCGGTTGCGGAAATCGAACTGGCAGCTTTGTCCGACCGAGTGAGCCTACACACTGCGCGACCCGGCCGTCGGGTGCGGGGTCGATTGCAGGAACACGACTACCCGTGGTAGCGCTCGCCAAACCCTAGATTCAGTGATGCTGAAGCATCAGAGGTACCCCCAACGGGATTCGAACCCGTGTTACCGCCGTGAAAGGGCGGGGGCCTAGGCCGCTAGCCGATGGGGGCCCGCCGGGGAGGATACCCATCAGCGCGCTGCGGCTGCGCACACCGGATCTGTCCGGGCAGCGCCGTAGCCTTCGCGCAGATGGATCGCTCCGAACGGCTCACCGGCAACGCCGACACCGCTCTCGAGCGCTGTCGGGTCTGCCCGTCCAAGCTGATGCAGCCGGTGCAGTGGCGGCGGCTCGGCGAGGACCTCTGGGAGATCGACCTGCGCTGCCCCGATTGCGGCGGCACGTCGCGGGAGTGCGTGCCGCAGGAGGCCGTGGCGCGCTACGACCAGGTCATGCGCCGTGCCCGCGTCTCGCTCGAGCGGCACCTCGAGGCGATCGAGCGCGTCGACCCGACGGTCGAGCGCCCGCCGTACGGCGACCCCGCACCCGACCTGCGGATCCTGCCCGACGACCTCGGTCCCGGCGCCGAAGCCGCGTAGCGCGGCGGCGATGAGCGAACTCGGCGGCCGCTACCGCCTCGAGGCGTCGATCGGCCGCGGCGGCACCGGCGAGGTGTTCCGCGCACGCGATCTTCGGCTCGACCGCGTGGTCGCCGTCAAGCTGCTGCACCCGTGGGTCGCCGAGGACGCCGACGCGCGCAAGCGCTTCCGCCGCGAGGCGACCACGCTCGCGCAGCTGCGGCATCCGAACGTCGTGCAGGTGCTCGACTTCGACGACGCGCTGCCGGCGCCGTACCTCGTGCAGGAGCACTGCGGCGGCGGCACGCTCGTGCGGCGCACGCAGGAGGCGCCGCTGCCGTGGCCCGAGGTGGCGGAGATCGGCCTCGCGATCGCGCGCGGGCTGGCGCACGCGCACGCGGCCGGCGTCACGCATCGCGACCTCAAGCCGGGCAACGTGCTCGTCGGCGACGACGGCCAGCTGCGCGTCGCCGACTTCGGCCTGGCCGACGTGCTTCGCCGCGACGCGACGGAGCTGACGCTGACCGGTGACGGCACGCGGGTCGGCAGCCCTGAGTACTGGGCGCCCGAGCAGGCGGCCGGGATCGACGTGACCGAGCGCGCCGACATGTACGCGCTCGGCTGCATCCTCTACGAGCTGGCCACGGGCTCGCTTCCGTTCGAGGGCAGCGATCGCGTGGAGGTCGGCATGCGCCGCATGCACGAGGACCCCCCGCCGCCGACGGCCTTCGTGCCCGATCTGCCAGCCGAGGCCGAGGCGCTGATCCTCGCGCTCCTCCAGCGCGCCCCCGAGCGCCGGCCGCGCGCCGAGGACGTGGCGCGCATGCTCGCCGGCGACGTGCCGATCATCCCCGACGCGGATCAGCGAGAGACCACGCGCATCGAGGTCGAGGACATCCCGCCGACGATGCTCGCGCCCGAGCCGGAGCCCGCGCGCCCCGGCGTCCGTACGGGCGTTCTGCGCTTCGGCGCCGTGGTGCTCGCGCTCGGCGTGCTGCTGGCGGGCCTCGGCGTCGCCGCGGGCACGACGCTTTCGCGCGCCGGGATCGAGGTCGACCGCCCGATCGGCCGCACGGCCGCCGCCGCCGGGCTCGGCGTCGCGGTCGGCGCGGCGCTGATCTGCTTCGCGCTCGCGGTGCTCGCCCTCTGGGCCACGCGCAACCGGCACCGCGCGGAGCTGCGCACCGTGCGCAGCCTCCTCGGCGTGCTCGCGGTGATCCTCGCGGGCCTCGCCTCTGGCACGATCGTGTGGACCGCCAACGCGTGGATCACCGTCGGCGTCTCGATCCTGTGGGGGAAGCTGCAATGAGCGTCGCCATCGACGAGGACCTCTACCGCCGGCTCTTCGCCGGCGTCAACGAGCAGGGCCACGCGCCCGACGGGTGGACGCGCGCGCCGTGGACCGAGGAGCTGCGCGCCGCGGAGCAGCTCGTGATCGACGCGGCCGTCGCGGGCGGCATGACGTGCGAGCACGATCCCGCCGGAAACCTCTGGATCACGGATCCGGATGCACCGGCCGACGGGCTCGTCGCGGCGGGCTCGCACCTCGACACCGTGCCGAAGGGCGGCGCCTTCGACGGCGTGCTCGGCGTGACGGGCGGCCTCACCGCCGTCCTCGCGCTGCGGGCCGCCGGCGTGGCCGGCGCCGAGCGCCTCGCGGTCATCTCGTTCGCCGACGAGGAGGGCTCGCGCTTCAACACGCCGTGCTTCGGGTCGCGCACGATGGTGGGCACGTTCGGCGACGACGTCGCCGACATGCGCGACAAGGACGGCATCTCGATCCGCGAGGCGGGGCCGAAGGACCCGACCAAGGCCGCGGGACTCCAGCGGCGCATCGGCTGCTACTTCGAGATCCACGTGGAGCAGGGCCTCGCGCTCGATCCGGCGGATGTCACCCTGGGCATCGCCACGCGGCTGTCCGCGCGCGGCCGCTGGGAGTGGAGCGTCACCGGCGAGGCCAACCATGCCGGGACGACCCCGATGGCCGGCCGTCGCGATGCGCTCGTGCGCGCCGCCGAGTTCGTGCTCGCCGCGAAGCGCGAGGCCGAGGCCCGCGGCGGCGCCGTGGCGACCATCGGCCGCATCACGCCGTGGCCGGGCGGCACGAACGTGGTGCCGGGTCGCGTCGACGGCACGCTCGATGTGCGGGCCCTCGACAATGCGACGCGCGATGCCGTGGTCCAGGCGCTCGCCGACGCCTTTCCGGACTTCGAGGTCGTGCGGCGCTCCGTCGACGACGCCGCGATCTTCGACCCGGCGCTGATCGCCGACCTCCACGCCGCAGCCGGCGAGCTCGGCGTCTCGTCGATGGACCTGCCGTCGTACGCGGGCCACGACGCGGGCACTCTCGCCCTGTCGGGCGTGTCGAGCGTGATGCTCTTCACCCGCAGTCCGAACGGCATCAGCCACAACCCGGCCGAGCACTCCGACGAGGCGGTCTGCCTCGACGCGATCCGCGTGCTGGCCGTCGCGATGGCCCGCCAGCTCGGCTGAGAGCCGTCACGGGATCGGCCGCGAAACGACAGGTACGTTGCGTGCATGAGAACCCGTAGCGCCCTCCTCGCCCTGCTCCTGATCCCCGTCGGCCTGCTCGCCGCAGGCTGTGGCTCCGACTCTCTGCACGACGCCATGGGGCATGACGGCGCCGGCCTGTCGCACGACGGGATGATGGGCGACGACGACGGCGGCGCGACCACGCACAGCGCCGCGCAGATGGGCACGGGCCGTCACGCCGACGTGATGTTCACGCAGCAGATGATCCCGCACCACCAGCAGGCCGTCGAGATGGCCGACCTCGCGCTCGACCCCGCGCACGCGGCGAGTCCCGCCGTCCAGGATCTCGCGCGGCGCATCAAGGCCGCGCAGACGGCGGAGATCGCGATGATGAACGGATGGCTGCGGGCGTGGGGCGCCGATCCGGCGTCGGGACACATGGACCACGGCGCGATGGGGATGATGTCGGGCGCCGACATGACGACGCTCGAGGACGCCACGGGGGCCGCGTTCGACCGGCTCTGGCTCGAGGGCATGATCGCGCACCACGCGGGCGCGCTGATGATGGCCTCGCACATCGCCGACCGCGGCGCCGACCCGCGCGTGCAGAAGCTCGCCGGCGCGATCGACCAGTCGCAGGCGGCGGAGATCGCCGAGATGAAGAAGCTGCTCGCCCAGTAGCCGCCCGACGCCCGCCCGACCCTCGCTACCCTGCGGCCATGCCGCGCGTCGCCGATTCGCCCGCCATCCCGTCCGAGGGCTGGGCCGTCCTGCATCTCGTCTTCTCGATCGCGGGCGATCGCGACGATGAGGTCGATGCCTCGGACGCGCAGGTGCTGATCGACGCCTTCGAGGCGGAGCAGGACGCGCAGGCGATCGCCTTCAGCGTCGTGGGCGCCGGCGCCGACTTCGGCCTGATCCTGCTGCACCCCGATCTGGCGCGCGTGCACCGGCTGCACCGCGAGCTGATGCGCACCGAGCTCGGGGAGGTGCTCGTCGAGGTGCCCGAGAAGAGCATGGTGTCGATCACCGAGGCGAGCGAGTACATCGATCCGGCCAACCCGAACGTCGAGCAGCTGCGCGAGGGGCGCCTCCGTCCGCGCGATCTGCCCGACACGCGCCTCGTGTGCATCTACCCGATGAGCAAGAGCCGCGAGGTGGGCGCAAACTGGTACGCGCAGACGTTCGAGGAGCGCAAGCGCCTGATGGGCGGGCACGGACGG